>NZ_JBSGTX010000074.1:0-40332 GCF_053607625.1 Streptomyces sp. NPDC055103 | reverse complement strand
GCGTCCGCCTGAGCCCGATCATCGCCGCGGCCGCCATGGCCCTGTCCTCCCTGTCCGTTGTCACCAACGCCTCCCGCCTCCGCCGCTGGCACCCCACAGCGCCGACCGAAACCGACACCCAGCCCCACGGCATCGAGCCCCAAGTCGAAACCTTCCCCGACCAGCAGGCCACCACATCGGCCACCGACCCGAACCACCAGCCCGATGCCCACCCACGCCAGGACGACAGCGAGGGAGCCACAGATCCGGTGTGCGGCATGCACATCGACCCGGCATCCACAAGCGAGCAGCGACACACCGACACCCGCACCTACTACTTCTGCTCCACCCGCTGCGCCACCAGGTTCGACGCCGCCCCCGACCTCTACACCGCCACCGCCACGAAATGAGCAGACGGGACAGAGAGCGACCGCGCCCACGGATGGCCAGCTAACGACGGACGACATGGCCACCTACGAATCGACACGGGGTGTGGACCTGCGGCTTCTCAAAGCGGCCGGCCAACTACCAGTCGTGGTCACACTGATGGCAGCCAATCCCCTGGTCAACGACCAGGACTGCCTGACGGCACCACTCTTCTACACGGCCACAGGAGCGGGTTCGGGCACGTTGCCATCCAACCTAGTCCGCCCAGGTCAGGTGGTACGTCCACGACTGAGTTGGATGGCAAAGGACAAACCTGTCCCTTGTCATCCTGTAGGTTCACAAAAGCCGCACCATATTGGAGCGTCGATTGCGTACACGGGCCCTATTGGACCGCTCGCGGACTCGGTCACGGACGGTCGAAGTACGCGTCAGCTGACCCGAAGACCGACCGCCAGCGTCAGTTCAAGGACCCGGTATGGCGATGCGAGATCCGGAAACAGCTCCCGCAGCTGTGACATCCGGTATCGGACCGTCTGGGGATGGACGAACAACGCCGCCGCCACCTCGTCCCGCCTGCCCTGGTGCAGCAGCCACTCCCGCAGCGTCTCCTCCAGCCGCCGTGCGGTCGCGACAGGCAAGGTCCGCAACGGTGCGAGGGCTCGGGCACGCAGGTCCGCGAACGCGTCTGCGTCGGCGCTCAGGACCAGCTCGGGCAGGTGGTCCTCGGTGTCGCGGATATCGGAGGAGAGGGAGCGCGCGCGTGCGGCTCGTGCGTACGAGTCGGACGCACGAGTCCATGGCCGGGCCGGGCCGACCACGACGGTGCGGTCGGTCAGCTGCCGCAAGAGATGGGATCGGTCGGCATCGGGGACGAGCAGGACACCGGTGGCGTCCGGCAGATCGTCGAGGACGAGGGTGCTCGGGTCGAGCGCGCGGTAGGCAGGCCGGGCCTGGGCGGCGGGCAGCAGGACGGCGGTCAGCGAGGCCGGAGGCTGCCACACGGCCCGTTGAACAGAGGCCAGCAGCACGTCCGGGCTCGCGCCGGCGAGGAGGTC
Source organism: Streptomyces sp. NPDC055103 (assembly GCF_053607625.1). NCBI lineage: Bacteria > Bacillati > Actinomycetota > Actinomycetes > Kitasatosporales > Streptomycetaceae > Streptomyces > Streptomyces sp. NPDC055103. The sequence continues at coordinate 38,911 of NZ_JBSGTX010000074.1, read as the reverse complement.
GCGGGCCAGGTGTTCCAGGTGGCGCTCGTGGGCCCTGCCCTGGGCGGCCAGTTCGTCGGCGTGGCCCGCGGCGCTCGCGGCGGAGAGCTCGTCGATGTAGGCGAAGGTCAGCTCGGCGAACTTGGCGACCTCGGCGGCGGGCAGACCTGCGGGGACGGCACCCGCTGCCAGGTATCGCCAGGCCACGCGGGCACCGACGCGGTAGGCGCCGAGCAGGGCGTCCATCGAACGGCCGGAGCGTACCTCGCCGCGGCCCAGTTCGTAGGCTGCGTCACCGGCGTCGCCGCCTGTGGCGTTCCCGCTCGCGAGGTCCAGGTAGTGCCCCAGGGCGGTCCGGACGGCTCGGCGGATGGTGCCGCCCATGCGGCCCGAGAGGGCGTCGGCATAGGGAGGGACCTCGTCGATGATCGCCTGGACGACCTCGTCGGCGGTGGTCTTCAGCGCGGCCCGAAGTGCGGTGACCGTCGTCTCATCCAGGGCCAGTTCGGTGACCCTCCGGATTGGATGGCTCATGCTTTATTCCCTGCGAACAATTCGGCCGACCAGATTTACGTCCTGCGGTCAGGACTTTACGCCTTGAGGCGCATCAAGCTGGAGTCATGACGAGTTCAGCCCTCCGCAGTAGGGCGTGGAAACTGCTGGAGATGGTCACGACGCCGCTGCTGCCGTCGGATTACCTCGACCTGGTCAGCCCGCTGCGTGCGGGTGCTGACCTGCGTGGGCGCATCGAGTCCGTGCACCCCGAGACGGGCGACGCCGCGACCATCGTGATCAGGCCGGGACGGGGCTGGCGCGGCCACACGGCCGGTCAGTACGTACGGATCGGGGTCGACGTCGACGGGGTGCGCCTGTGGCGTGCCTACTCCCTCACCTCGCCGACGAACCGCCAGGACGGCCGCGTCACGATCACCGTGAAGGCGATCCCGGACGGAAAGGTCAGCAACCACCTGGTCCGCAGAGTGAAACCGGGCACGCTGATCCAGCTCGACCAGCCGACCGGTGACTTCGTGCTGCCGCAGGCCAAGCCCGCCAAGGTGCTCTACCTGACGGCCGGCAGCGGCATCACGCCCGTGATGGGCATGCTGCGCGACATCGAGTTCGACGACGTCGCCATGGTCCACTGTGCGCCACAGCCGCAGGACGTGATCTTCCGGAACGAACTGCACGGTCTGGTCGCGGACAGGAAGCTGCGGCTCACCGAGGTGCACACCGACACGGACGGCATGCTCGACATCGCCCGTCTCGACGAACTCGTGCCCGACTGGGCCGAGCGCGAGACCTGGGCTTGCGGGCCCGCGGGCCTGCTCGACGCCGCCGAAGCGCACTGGACCGGCCACGGCGTACAAGAGCGCCTGCACACCGAACGCTTCCGCCCCAGCATCGTCGTCGCCGGTGACGGCGGCGAAGTCACGTTCAGCGCCACCGGCAAGACCGTCGACGCGGACGGTGCCACGCCGTTGCTGGACGTCGGCGAGGAGGCTGGCGTGCTCATGCCGTCCGGGTGCCGCATGGGCATCTGCTTCGGCTGCGTCACGCCGCTCAAGGAGGGCGCCGTCCGCGACCTGCGCACCGGCGAGATCACCGAGGCGGAACCGGGCGTCCTCATCCAGACCTGCGTGTCCGCCGCGGCGGGCCCCTGCGACATCGAACGGTAGGAGCACCGTGACCGCCATCGACCCCACCGCCCACCTGACCCCGGAGCAGATCGAGGAGCTTGGCCGCGAGCTGGACGCGATCCGCGATGAGGTGATCGCCGGCCGTGGCGCGAAAGACGCCGCCTACATCCGTAAGGTCATCTCGGCGCAGCGCAAGCTCGAGCTGGTCAGCAGGGGCGTGCTGCTGTTCTCGATCTTCCCGCCCGCGTGGCTGCTCGGCACCGCCGGGCTGTCCGTGGCGAAGATCATGGACAACATGGAGATCGGCCACAACATCCTGCACGGCCAGTGGGACTGGATGCGTGACCCGAAGATCCACTCCACCACCTGGGAGTGGGACCACGTCTCGCCGTCCGAGCAGTGGAAGCACTCGCACAACGAGCTGCACCACACGTACACCAACGTGATCGGCAAGGACAACGACCTCGGCTACGGCATCATGCGCGTCGACGAGGACCAGAGGTGGCACCCGTTCCACCTCGGTCAGCCGCTGTGGAACTTCATCAACGCCTGCTTCTTCGAGTACGGCATCGCGGCGTACGATCTGGAGCTCGGCAAGAACCTGCACAAGCGCCGCCGCAAGAACCCGGAGTTCCGCGCGCGGGCCAAGGCCGTGGGCCGCAAGATCCGCAAGCAGGTGCTCAAGGACTACGTCATCCACCCGCTGCTGTCGGGCCCGTCGTTCCTCACCACGCTCGCCGCCACGTTCACCGCGAACCTGGTCCGCAACGTCTGGACCCACTCGGTGATCATGTGCGGTCACTTCCCCGAGGGCGTGCAGGTCTTCGAGCGCCGGTCGATCAAGGGCGAGACACGCGGCCAGTGGTACCTGCGCCAAATGATGGGATCGGCCAACATCAGCGGCAGCAGGGCCATGCACTTCATGACCGGCAACCTGTCGCACCAGATCGAGCACCACCTGTTCCCGGACCTGCCGAGCAACCGGTACGCGGAGGTCGCGGTGAAGGTGCGCGCGCTGTTCGAAAAGTACGAGCTGGAGTACGTCACCGGGCCGCTGCCCAAGCAGGTGTTCTCCGCGTGGCGCAAGGTCTTCCGGCTCTCGCTGCCGAACAAGAGGCCCAAGGTCAAGACGCCGGACCGCGAGCAGGAGCTCGTCGCGGCCTGATTCCCGACATCGGTTCAGATCTTTCGGCCGTACCGGCGGCACTGCCGGGTTCCGTGAGATCCGTTGCGGACGGTGGGCGGCCGCGATTCGGACCGTACGACACGGGACCCGGGGCGGCCCGGTGTCCAGCTGCGCTGCCTGGACATGCGCCCAGCTCGTCGTCGCGCGACTCAAGTCCTGGCGCATCTTCCGCCGGCCCGCGATCAACCATCCCATGATCGTGTCGGCGGCGCGCGTCGCCTGGTTGAGCTCCTTGATTCCGTCAGCGAGGAGGGCGGCATCGTTCTGGCTGAGGCCGGTCAGACAATCCTCACTGCCTCCGGCCGCCCTCGTCGTGAACGTCGTCCAGCTCGACAGGAGCCCTGGGACCGGGACGGGGAGGCGTTGCCCGAGGGTCCCGGGAGGAACAGAACCGCGGCGGACATCCCCATGGCTCCCGCGCACAGCCCTCTTGCGGCCAGGCGGCGGGTGCGCAGTCCTCGGTGCTCCTGCCCCTCCTGGGCAGAGGCCGCGGGGCGGGTCGGCCGCCGGAATGGAGAAGGTCTCGTAGTAGTCGGTGCCGAAACAGTTGCGCTTGGCGCCGAGCGGGTGGAAGCGGGGCTCGAGGACTGCGGCGGTCTTGGGGTCCTGGACGATCTGGCGGATCTTCCCGCGTACGAACTCCGCCGCGGTCTCGTTGGCCGTCGCATCGGTCAGCAGATCGGAGAACTCGCCGCCGACACCGTTGAATCCGCTGCGCACGTATGCCCTCTCGTAGCGCTCGCGCCGCTCCTCGTCGGAGACGTCGAACGCGGCGGCGTCCGGGATTCGGTCCGGGATGCCGCCGAGCGAGTGACGGCACTCCTCGCGGATCGCCGCGTAGCTGCTCTTGATCTCGTCGACGTAGTCCGCCGACAGCGGGACGTTGCGGGCCGGAAACACATAGTTGGGGGTGCGCTGGAACACGGTGAGGTGCTCGGCGACCTCGGCGATGAGCGGAATGCGCTGGACCGCGGACGACCCGGTGCCGATCACGGCGACTCGCTTGCCCGCCAGATCGCTCAGCGGAATGTCCCACCGGCTCGTCGAGACCATGGTCCCTGTGAAGTTCTCCAGGCCCGGCACGTCGAAGTCCTTGGGCGCCGACAGACCGCCCGAGACGGCGAGCACGTGTCGGCCCCGCCGGGTCTCACCGGAGTCGAGGGTCACCTCCCAGAGCCGCTCGTCCTGGAGCCAGGTCGCGGACGTCACCCGGGTGCCGAAGGTGAAGTGCCGACGCAGGTCGAAGCGGTCCGCGACGTGATTGATGTAGCTGAGAATCTCGGCTTGCGGTGCGAAGCGCTCGCTCCACGTCCACTCCTGCAGAAGCTCCTGACTGAACGAGTAGGAGTAGTAGATGCTCTCGACGTCGCACCGGGCACCGGGATACGTGTTCCAGAACCGGGTGCCGCCGACATCGGGCGCCCACTTCGAATCCCGCGAACGTCCAGCCCCTCTCGACGGCCTTGAACGCCGCCTAGAGGCCTGAAAATCCCGCACCGACGCAGAGGAGGTCGACGACGGGTGCGGTGGATGCGGCAACGGCCCCCACCACGCGGTCCAAGCCGTCGCCCACATGCACAACCTCGCCCAGCAGGAGGTCCGGGAGGAGCTGCTACAGGCTCAGGTCGAAGTCGCCGCCCCTGTGTGCACGAGCCTCGTGGAGGTGGGAGGCCATCTGCTGCGGTTGCGCCAGGCAGTCGCCGCTGCCGCGCACGCGAACGGCTGCCGCATCGCCGTGTCTGCCACCGCATTCTCGCAGCGCTCGCGGACTACGAGGCGCGGGCCGATGCGCTGGTGAAACCCGGGGTGATCCCGGACCGGGGGCAGCTGTACTGGCAGGCCCGGCTCTCGGAGCGCTACCCGACGGTTCAGGTGCGCTGCTGTGACGTGCAGCTGGAGGCGGACGACGCGGTGATGCTCACTGGCGTCGTCCGCGCGCTCGCCGCTACCGCGGTCGCCGAGGAGAATGCCGGAGTCGCTCTTGTGCCATGCCGACCGGAGCTCCTGCAGGCGGCGACGTGGCACGCGGCCAGACACGGACTGGGCCGCACGCTGGTGGACCCGACGGGCCGACTACGGAGCAGCGGGGACGTGCTGTGCGCGCTCCTTCGGTACATCGGCCCCGCCCTCGACGAGAACGGTGATCACCGTGAGGTGACCTCGCTTGTCCACCGGCTGCTCCAGCGGGGGCGCCGGCCGACCGGCAACGCCGCGTCCTGGCCGAAGCCGGCCTGCCGGCAGTCGGTGCCCTGATCACCGCAGGAGCTACTGCCGCATGAGCTTGCCGAGATGGAGGATCGAACGCGTTGGACTCGGCTCGGGTATCTCAAGGCCGGATGGAACCGGTGGATCCGAAAGGCCGACCAGCTTGAATCCGAGTCGTCGTTCGCTGTCGTCGCGAGTGGAGTACAGCCGGCTGCCGTCTCCATGCTGATGTGGTCGCATCGCCTCACGAAAGATCCGTTCTCGTGTGACGACCCGGCGGGTGCTGTCCGCATCGGCTCCGAGCGATCGCGCGGCAGTTCGCCGTGCCGTGACTGCTCGCGCCGCAAACCAGTGAAACCGTGCAGGGCAGCCCAGCGGCCCGGCCGCCAGGGTTTGCTGCTGTGAGCAGGCAGCGGTCGGGTCCCTGCGGTCGTCGGCGTGATCATTTCTACCCGGAAGGCCCCTGCGGACCAGGAAGCGGAGGCAGCGCGCGCCCTTGTCGGGGCAGACCACTGTGACAGTGCTTGAGCGCCTGGGGTGGAAGCCTGCTGGCACCGGATCAGTACCGAAGCGCTCCTCACGCCCATGACGTTCGCACTGCGGAACCCCGACCCTACTCACAGTGGCGCCACTCGTCCTTGTGCCGTCCGCAGCGGACCGCGCGGTCGACGGCGGAGCGGACAGCTCGGCTGGTTCCATCGCTCCGAGCTCGGAGTGATCGCCGTCCGATACGTGCGCGTGCCGCATGGCGGTGTGTGGCGGAGGAGGCGAAAATGAGATTGGCCGGAGTAAGAGCCGCCCGGTCAGCGGACACGGTCGCAACCACAGCACGAGGAGAAGCGGCCCTCCCTTCTCAGCGCACTCGTAGGTGGCGCGGCGACCAGGTGACCAGGGGACTCGTGCAGACTCGGGAAGCCGGGCGGGACCGGGACACGAGGCATTCTCGTAGGTCCAGGTGAGAAATAGGTGATCGGTCATGTGTCGATGGCTCGCTTACTCGGGAACACCTCAGCTCCTCGACACCATCCTCTACAAACCGGCCCACTCGCTGATCGATCAGAGTCTGCACTCCAAGCTGGGTGTCGAGACGACGAACGGTGACGGGTTCGGCGTCGGGTGGTACCCGGAGGGCAGCGAGGGCACTCCCGCGCTCATGCGGGACATCGGTCCCGCATGGAACAACCGCAACCTGCGGGAGCTCGCGGACCACGTCCGCTCCCCGTTGTTCTTCGCCCACATCCGGGCGTCGACGGGTACGGCGGTACAACAGACGAACTGTCACCCCTTCCGGCACGGCCGCTGGATGTGGATGCACAACGGCTCCGTCGCCGGCTTCCACGCCATGCGGCGGGACCTCGCCCTGCTCGTCGCCCCCGCGCTGTACTCCGAGATCGAAGGGACGACGGACTCGGAGACCATGTTCTACCTCGCGCTCACCTTCGGGCTGGAGGAGGACCCGCCGGGCGCCGTCGCCCGGATGGTGGGGCTCGTGGAACGCGTCGGCCACGAACACGGCGTGGAGTATCCGATGCAGATGACGGTCGCCGTCAGTGACGGGACTTCCGTGTGGGCCTTCCGCTACTCCAGCCAGGGCGCCTCACGGTCGCTCTTCTACAGCAGCCGGGTGGACGCGCTGCGCAAACTGCATCCCGAAGTCACCTTCCTTCAGGAAGTGTCCGACGAGACCCGCCTGGTGGTGTCCGAACCCCTCGGCGATCTGCCCGGCGCCTGGAACGAGGTACCCGAGAGCAGCTACGGCGTCGTACAGGCCGGAGCCGACGACTTGCGCCCCTTCATTCCGGAACCGGTTTGACGGAACGGGAGCTGGTCATGACGCAAGAACCCTGCGCTTCTGTTCCTCGAACTCAGCCTCGGTGAGCACACCTTGCCCCTTGAGTTCGCCGAGCTGCTTCAACTGCTCGATCTTGTTGGTCATGTCGGGGGCCGGCGGAGCCGCGGGCGGTTCGGCCTGCTGCGCCGGCTGCGGTGAGGGTGCCTCGGGTCCCTGCTGTGCTGCCCATCGCCCCTGCTGTCGGCGTGACACGCGGTTCGAGACGGCGGTCGCCGTTCCGGCGACGACGGCGGTGCGCGCGACACCGCGGAGGAGACCTGGCATGGCTGTGTCCCTTCTGGGAGCTCTGATCTAGTGAGCGGCCTCGGTAGCGTCGAGGGCGGCGGCGAGGTCGGGGATCGGAATCCGGCCGGAGGCGACCATTCGGGCCCCGCCGCGGCGCAGGGCGGCGGCGAAGGGTGCGGCCCATCGGTTCTCGTAGACCAGGATCCCGGCGGAGCTGCCGGGCTCCAGCGCGGTGGCCGCCTCGTGGATGTCGTCCTGGCCCAGCAGCCCGGACGACGCTCCTTCGAAGACGGCGAGGTCGAGCTCACCGTCGCCTGTGAGGTCGGCGATCTCCATGCCGGTCACGGATCCGTCGTCGTCCTTCCTGACGAACACCAGGTCCAGAATCCGAATGAGCCCGCGGTCCACCAGATCGACGAGGATGGGGAATCCCTCGCCCGTCATCCGGTTACCGGGGAACTCGACGACCAGATAGTCGATCGGACCCACTTCTTCGAATTCGTCGCTCACGACATCACCCCAGGTGCTCATGGTCCCCCAGCGCGCTCCCCCGCTTCTCATACGTCAATTGCATCACCGGGCAGCTGACGACGCACCTCGGTACGTCGTCACCCGCCCGGGTTCGCCCGGGTCGCGGGCTGCCCGCAACACCGATCGGCTGGTGGCCACGAGCGACAACGCGGGCATCACCTGGCGGGCCCGCCTCGACGAGGTCCGCGCCGACTACTTCGCCCGCGTCCACGCCGTGAGAAGCCGGGAAGACAGCCCTGACCTCGGGCACAGCTTTGCTGCTTCGTCGGGAGACCCGCCAAGCGCCCGAGAACGTTCATGCTGCTCGGCCTGTTCCATCCGCGCCTGAAGCCAGCGAAAGCGCATGTACACGGCGCCTCAAACGAATGGGAGCCGGGGCAGCGCACCAGCGCAACGCACTCCACATGATGTAGCTCCAGCTGCCTCAAAAGCAGGTCGAACAGGTTCACCGAGGCTATAGAAGAGCAGGTCAGACGCCCTTCGCCGCTGGCTCTGAACAGCAACACCCTCAACATGGTGAGACGCGGTGAGTGATCCCCTGGAGGACGGCCGTCGGTCCGCGGGCGACGCGGAAGGGCTCTGCCGAGGCCACCACCCGGGCCGGCGGGCCGGGTGTCCGAAGCGTCCGTCATCGGCAATTCGGGCTCAGAAACCGCCGGATCCCGTCTCCTCCCCCCAGCCACGAAGCTCACCGGAACCGGGCACCGTGCCCGTCAGCCGGACCCGGCCGCTCGCGTTCGTACGGACGGCCAGGGTCGGTCCGCGTACGGTAGCCGAGACGGGTCCCCTAGCGGTGACAGCGGTCAGCGCGCGGCTACCCGCGGCGAGGAAGTAGCGCGTCCCGGAGGGCGCCGTCCAGTATGTCCCCGCCAGCAGGTGCTGGCCGAAGCGACTGCACGCCGCCGTGTACGCGGGCGCCCTGCCCTGCACCCGTACCTGCGTCGGCCGAGTGCTCCTACCCGGTCCTTCCCAAGCCACCGCCACGCGGGCACGCCCGTCCCAGCCTTCCGCGCGGGTGCACGTCCAGGTGGCGCGTCCGGCCCGCTCCGGCAGGGGTTGCTGGGCGAACTCCCACCGGTTCACGGCCCGTACGCCGGTTCCCCGCAGGGCCGGCAGCGTGCAGGCCGAACGGGCCCAGGCTGCGAGCCCCCCGGCCGACGTCGCCTCGCGCGGCTGGCGCGCGGGGGCTCCCGTCCCCGGCGCAGGGGACCACGTCAGGTGCGCGGGGCCAAGCTCGCCGAGGTCCACCAGCAGGAAGGAGTGGTCCTCGACGATCCGGGTGGACGACCGCACGTGCAGCGCGGAAACGCTGCGGCAGTCGCTCGGCGCCTCGGGTACGGGGTCGGTGACGCCGTGCTCCGAGACGGCCAGCTGACGGGCCGGCACGTCGGGCCTCAGGAGGTCGCGCACCGCGCTCTCGTCGATCCAGGGGGCCAGCAGGAACCGCGTGCCACCCGGTGACCTGCTCACCGCCACGGCAGCGCCGGTGGTCACGTCCGCGTCGTCGACCCGGGCAAGTTCGAGGAGCACCACGCCCCGGCCCGCAAACGGCTCGGTGTACCGGACGAGCCGGCCGCCGTCGTGGAGGAGGACGACGGCCGAGTCGTCGACCGTTCCGGCGAAGAGCAGGCGGGCAGGGGCGGCGGGTGGCGTCGTCGGCGTCCCCGGCGTGACGGTCACCCGGACCCCGGGCTGGGCGCCGGTGCCCCGCGCCCAGGCGTCGAGCGCACGGGACAGCAGGGCCATGTCGTCGGTCCGCCCCCCACGGGCGGGCCACGCGGTGAAGTCGACGCGGGCGGTGTCGGCCCACAGCTCCCCGGGGGTACGGACCAGGAACCCTGGGTCGGAAGCGCGGGCGGAGGCGGCGGCGAGGGCTGTGGCGGGCGGCACGGCTGCCGCCCGCTCGGGCCGCGGGGCGAGCACGGCGGCCGTGGACGCGGCAAGCAGTGCGGCAACGGCGGCGAGGGTGATCAGGCGCGTGCGGCGCCGGCGGCGCAGCAGGTCCGTCGGCCGCGCCTGCACCGTGCACGGGTCGAACTCGGCGCCGTGCAGCAGCAGTTCGGCGTCAACACCCAGATCGGCGCGGAGGCGGTCGGCGGCGCGGAGGGCCTCGTCCGAGGCGGGGGCGCCCGCGGCGGCGAGAAGGAGGGCGGCCGCTTGCGCGCCCAGTCCTTCGAGTACACGCAGGGCGAAGGCGGCCCGTACCTCCGGAGTCACGGCGGCCAGTGCGGATTCCAGCGCGACTTCGTCGTCGGCACCGGCCCGTGGGAAGAGCCTCAGGCCGAGGACCGCGGGGAGCGGGTGCCACCCGCGGACCCACAGGGGTCGGGCCGCCGCGCGCAAGGCGGCGGACACGACGCGTTGCCGCAGCCAGGCGAGGACCGGGCCCGGCTCTCCGCGCTGCTGGTGAACCGTCGGGCCGGGGGTCGGGCCCGAGCGCGAGAAGGGCGCCGCCGAGAAGGACTTCTGCACGAGCGCGTGCGCGGTGAGCACGCGGCGGTGCCTGCCGAGGGAAGGCGGGAGAATCAGGTGGGCCAGCCGGACGAGCTGCGGGTAGTGCTCGACGAGGGCGGCCTCGGCGTCGTTGCGGGTGGGGCGGGTGGGCGCGGCGGAGGATATACCGGTGCCCGCGATGGGTGCGTGCGACTGCATGCCCGTGTCAACGACGGCTCCGCGGAGCGGTTACCTCGTACGGGCGCTCTGAGGGGTCCTCCGGGGTGGTGACCCCGCACTCGCCCTGAGCCTTCACGCGAGCCCTCGACCGGTTCAGCCACGCGGGCGCCGTTTCGGCGTCCCTCTCCTGGCCGATCGGCATGTTCGCCGTGGTGACCCTGGGTATCTCCGCCGGTCACGCCGTGGTTCGAGCGCCCGTTCGCCCCCGTTCTCAGAGCCGTCCGCCCCGACCGTCGGGATCGGGCCGGCCGGACTTCCGCGTCGCGCCGAGAAGGTGCTTACCACCAGCACTCGAAGAACCTGCTGGTCAGCTACTCGCCGAAGAAGCTCGGGTTCTTCTGAGCGGCTTCGGCGAGGCGTTCTTGCTGTCAGCACGCAGGGGGCGGCGCGGCGGCCCAGGTGGCCGGCGCGGCGCCCCCGTCGTCCTCTTCCCGCCGGTCAGCGGGTGCGGAGATCCTGGCGGAGGGCATCCAGGACCGCGGCCGCCTCGGGGTGGCCCGCCTGTTGGCAGCGGGCCGAGGCCGCCGTCAGACGGGTGATGGCCTCGGCTGTGCGGTCGAGGCCGTTGCCCTCGATCAGGGCTGCGAGGCGGACCGCCTCGGCCCGCGGGAGTTCGCCCCGTTCGCCACCCTCGTCGTGCGCGGCGATCGCGGCCTCGGCCTCCGGGAGCGCCTCGTCGAAACGGCCCGCCTCGGCGAGGACGCGGGCGCGGCGGTAGTGGATCTCGCCGCGTTCGTACCAGACGGCGAAGTCCTCCTCGCCGGAAGGCAGGGCGGCGAGGACCGCGTCGGCGCGGGCCAGGTGCTCCAGCGCCGTGTCGGTGCCCTCGCTGTCACGGGTCTGGAGCGTGAGGCGCGCGAACTCCCGCATCATCATGGTGATGAGCGGGGGGTTGGGCGCCTCGGCGTGGGCCGCGAGGGCGCGTTCGTACGCGGTGTCCGCCGCCTCCCAGCGCTCGGCGAGGGCGAGGGTGGTCGCCGCCTCGGCCGCCACCAGGGTGAGAACGCCGCCCCGGTCCTCCTCGGGCCAGCCCGCGACGGTGTCGGCGAGGCGGAGCAGCTCCTCGGCTGCCGGGAGGTACTCCTCCAGGTCACGCAGGCCGCGGCCGAGGGTCAGGCGCCCCTGGGCGAGCATGCGTCCGTCGACGGTGGGCGGCGCGTCGACGAGGGCGCACTCGAGGACGGCGACCGCGTCGGCCTGCCGGCCGGACCGGGCGAGGACGTCGGCGAGCTGGAGGCGCGCCTCGACGGCGCTTCCGGCGTCTTCCGCCTGGTCGAAGCGAGCCGCGGCCTCGGAGAGGTGGCGTACGGCTCCGTTGGCGTCGTCGAGGTGCGTGGCGGCGTGGCCGAGCAGCAGGTACGTCGGACCGAGCGGGAGGGTCGGGTCGTCGTGTGCGACGGCGTCCGCGATCGCGGCGTGGAGCAGGTCCGTCGCCTCCTGCGGCCGGTCCTGGGCGAGGAGCAGCTGAGCGAGATGGATGGACGGGCGCGGTCGGCGCCAGGGCCGGTCTGCGGCTTCGATCTCCTGGAGCGCGGCGCGGAGTTCCTGTTCGGCGTCGGCCAGGGCACCGCGGCGGGCCAGCAGATCGGCGCGGAACTGGCGGGCGTTGGCGGCCTGGTGGGGGTAGCCGAGGCGGGCCGCCTCGGAGCAGAGGGTGTCCACGCTGCGCTCGAACCGCTCGGTGAGTGTGTCGACGTCGCCCGTCACCTCCTGGTCCTCCTGGTCCTCCTCGCGGGAGAGAGCGGCGTGCAGCTCCTGGTGGGCGGCGAAGGCCACGGAGTAGTGGAGGGAGAGATGGCTGAGGATGCGCTCGGCGCGCAGGTCGGTGCCGAAGGCCGCCTCCGCCTCTCCGAGGGGCTCGCTGTCGAAGGGGGTCGCGGTGAGCAGCTCGTCCGCCTCGCGGAGCATCTCGTCGAGCTCGGTCCGGATCGAGGCGCGGTCGGGTGCGGTCCTGTCGCCGTCGCCGTCGCCGTCGCCGTCGCCGTCGCGGGAGCCCGGGGCGGCCGTCCACGCCCGGGAGCGGGCTTTGGCCGCGAGCGCGTGCCAGGGCATGCCCAGTCGCGTGAAGTGCCTTACGGCCGTGTCGAGTTCGGCGACGCCTTCGCCGTGGCGGTCCTTGAACCAGAGCTGCTGCGCCCGGTGTTCGGCGAGTTCCGCGGCCAGGAGGTCTTCGGGGCCGAGGGTGTCGTCGTACGGCTCTGTGGCGTCGGCGAGCCGTTCGGCGACGCGTGTCCAGAGCCTCTCGTCGCCGGGGTGGCCGTCCCGTGCCATGCGGCGGGCCTCGCTCACCAGGGTGGCGAAGTCGTCGGGGATGCCGGTCCGTGCGGGATCCGGGGTGATGGACGCGGCGCCGACCGACGCGGTGCGGGCCGCGGTCGCGCGCAGGCCGAGCGGCAGGGGCTCGTCGAGCAGCGGGGCGAGGGCGAGCCGGGCCCGGCGACGATCGCCGACGGCCGTGGTGCCGTTGCGGGTGTCGAAGGCGGCTGCGAGGGGTTCGGCTTCGGCGCGCACGTGCGTGAGGAGTTCGGCGGCGGTCCAGACGCGGCCCGGCGGGCCGGCGACGGCGATGTCGTCATGTCCGGCATCGACGAGCCGGGCGAGGAACACCTCCGTGCCGGTGAGGAAGTGCAGGTGGTCGAGCGGAGCGCCCTTCGCCTCGAAGAGTGGCCGGTTCTCCGCCAGGATCTCCAGGCCGCGGCCCTCGTTCCGGGAGTGGGCGCAGAACTCCAGGTGGTAGCCGACTTCGGCCTGCATGCCGGTGGCGCCGCGCACCTTGCGGTAGCCGGTGAGGTGGTGGGAGCGCGCCTCGTCGGCGCGTCCCGCGCGCAGCAGCGGGAGCAGCGCCCGCGCCTGGCTCATCTGGGGTTCCTCGCTGCATCCCTGCTCACGGTCGAGGACCGGCTGCCAGACGTCGAGGGCGGCGGTGTCGTCGCCCTCGGTCAGGAGGTGGAAGGCGTGGTGCCGGGTCTCGCAGGCCTCGCAGTCGCTGAGTTCGGTGCGGGAGCGAGTGGCCCAGAGGTCGTAGGCGTCCGCGACGCCGGTGCCGGTGTGGTGCGCGAGGTGGTAGCGCATGGCCGCCACGGGCTGCACGGCGTGGCCGGCGGCCTCGTACCGGCTGAGCATCTGGTCGATCCAGCCGCCGATCGACGCCAGGGGTATCTCGGGCACCTGGAGGAGCGAGGTGGTCACCCACTTGAAGCGCCAGAAGACATTGTGGGCCTCGTAAGGGCTGAAGGACTCCGGGCTGGTGTCCCACAGCTTGAGGATGCGGGCGAAGACGACGGGCGACTTGCGCTGCTCGCCGGTGAACTCGTAGGCCGTCATGAGGTCCAGGAGCGCGGTGACGAGGACATCGGGCTTCTCGAAGGCCTCGGCGGCCTCGACGAGTTCTTCGGCGGTGACGGTACGCGCCAGTCCGTGGGGGCGCTCGTGGTTCTCGCGGAGCGCCTCGACGACGGCTTCGGGGGTGTCCAGCATCTACTTTTCCTTCCGGGGCTCGGAGCCGGGGGCCGCCTCGCCGGGCTGGTGCATGGCGTGGGTGAGCAGGCCGATGAAGGCCCGGTTGAGCAGGGCGCTCTCGCTGGCGCGCAGGGGGCGTCGGCTGAGCAGCAGCGCCTGTCCGTAGAGGGCTTCGGCGGTGGTGACCGCGAGTCCGCGTTCGGCGATGGTGAGGGCCTGGCGGACCAGCGGGTTGAGGTGGTTCAGGACGAGCTGCGCGCGCGGGATCTCCTCGCGGAGGGAGCCGAGGATGTCGGCCCACAGGCCGTCGCTGTCGGCGGCGAGGCTCGACCGGGTGCGCTCGTGCCGGGCGTCGCGGTTGTCGAGCAGCAGGGCGGGGGCGGTGACGGGCTGGAAGTCGCGCAGGACGACGTCGCAGTCGTGGACGCCGATGGTCTCGCGGGCGATCGCGAGGAAGGCGGCGGCCCGCAGTTCGGCACTGGGGTCGACGGCGTCGAGGTGGGCGGTGACGGTGGTCGGGTCGAGGTCGGTCACCGTGGTGCCGGGCCTGATCTCGGGCAGGCGGTGGACGAGGTCGCGGTCGTAGGTGTAGCCGCCGTTGACGACCCCGAGTCCGGCGGCCGAGGCGATCGGCGCGACCTGACGGAACTCCTCGACACTTCGGGTCACGAGGAGCGTGGGGTGGGTCCGCGCGAACTCCTCCAGGGTGACGTTCCCGTCGGTGGTCTCGAAGGGCAGCCAGGGCAGCACGATGCGCAGGAGTTCGTCGTCGTGGCGGGCGAGCGCCTTGACCGCGAGGTGGTGGGTGTCGATGAAGCGGTGCAGGAGGGCGGGGTCACGGGCCGCGAGTCCGGTGAGCCACTCGCGGATCCGGTCGCCGAGGGCGTCCCGTACGGCGGACAGCGTGCCGTCCTCGTACAGCGACTCGCGGGAGGCGGTCGGCCGCAGGCTGGTGGTGTCGACGACGCAGCGGACGAAGAACGCCCATTCGGGGAGCAGTTCGGGAGCCTGGTCGGTGAGGAGCATGCCCTTGAGATGGACGCGGTGCCCGGCGCGCTGGGCCGGGCTGACCGCCGTCGGCAGGACGTAGGCGACACCGCGCAGTCCGGCGGCCGGCAGGTCCAGTTCGATGGTGTCGAGCGGGGCGAAGTCGAAGAGCTCGCGGCAGTACGCGGTGTACGCCTCCCGCTTGGCGAGCGGGGAGCGGTGCGTCTGCTCCCACGGCGGCGCCGCGTTGATCCGGTGGCTCTCACCGCGCGGGTCGATGACGGTGACGTGGTGGCGCAGGAGCCCGCCGTAGTGTCGGGCGAGGGAGACGACCTGCTGGGGGCTGGTCCATTCGGCGTTGTCCGCACGCGGGACGAGCTTCACGGTCGTGCCGGGCTCGGGGAGCGTCGCGGACGGCAGGGTGCGGATGGTGTACCGGCCGTCGGAATGGCCGCGCCATTCGACGGTGGGCGCGGCCGGGTCGGCGGCGGAGCGGCTCAGTACGGTGATCTCGTCGGCGACGACGAAGCAGGCGAGCAGGCCGATGCCGAACTGGCCGATGAACTCGCCGCGGGCCGCGTCGAGGCCCGCGCCGTCGAGAGCGCCGTCGACGGTCCGCTTGGAGCTGCGTCCGATGGTGGCGAGGAACCGGTGCACGTCGGCCTCGGACAGGCCGATGCCGGTGTCCGTGATGGTCAGTGTCTCTCCGGTGCGCACGGTGATCGCGCCGGCGGCGCCGGGTGTGAGGGCCTGCCGGGCGGTGATGGCGTCGACGGCGTTCTGCAGCAGCTCGCGCAGATAGACGCGGGGGCTGGAGTAGAGGTGGTGGGAGAGCAGGTCGACCAGGCCGCGCAGATCCACCTGGAAGGTGTGGCCGGTCGGGGAGGTCTCGGAGGTCTGGGACTGGGACACCTGGGGCGGTCCTTCGGTGCGTGCCCGCCCGCTCCTGGGAGTGGGCGGGTCGTGATCGGGTGTGTCGGAGGGGCGGCTTGAGGGGTGGGGCGGGGTGGGATGGGATGGGTGCGGCTCGGGGTTCGGGACTGGACTCGGCCCGTGGGTGGAGCCGGACGCGAACGGGGCGCCGCGCGGGAGCTTCGTACCCGAACGGCGTGCACAGCGAGGGGCCGTGGACGGGCCCCGGGCTTCCGGACAACGGGCCGTGGGCGGGCTGAGATCCGCCCCGCCCGGCCTCTGTCCCGGTCCCGACAGGTCCGTCCCGGTCCCGGTCCCGACAGGTCCGTGCCGGTCCCGAGGTTCGTGCCGGTCCCGAGGTTCGTGCCGGTCCCGAGGTTCGTGCCGGTCCCGCTCCGGTCAGCCTCCGGCGTAGGCGCGGTACTCCTTGTACGCCTTCGCCGGGTCGGAGCCGTTGAGGTAGTTCCAGGGGAACTCGGTGACCCGCCCCTCCGTGGCCCGGAAGCACTCTCGAGCGGAGGCGACGTCGCCCGCCAGCGAGAACGCCATGGCGAAGGTGTTGTAGACCTGGAGCCAGCCGCGTCCCCGTACGAAGTCCGGGTGGCGGATCGAGTGGTCTGCGGCCTCTCCGAGCGAGGCGACCACCTCGGGACGCCGGATGTAGCGGGAGTCGGGGCCGGAGTCGAGGGCGAGCCAGTGCTCCAGGTGCGCGACCGCGACCAGCTGCCCGAGGAGCGTCCCCCCGGGCGCGGCGAACGCGGACGCACGGGCGAGCGCGTGCATCTCCTCGTGGGAGCCGCCCCACTTCTCGCAGACCTGCTGCAACCGCTGCTGGTGCGCGCCCAGGTGGCGGCTGTCACGGCGCACGGCCGCCTCGAAGCGACGCCGTGCCACGTCCCGCTCGACCTGGAGTCCCCGGCCGGTGACCTGGAGGGCGTACCAGGGTGAGGTCCAGCCGGGTTCGCGCTCGGCGACCTCGTAGAGCCAGGTCTCGGCCGTGGCCAGCCGGTCGTGGAAGAGCTGGAACTGCTCGCGGGACACGTGCGAGGCACGGGCGCCGGTCCTGGCCTCCCACGCCCAGCTGATGTGGCGGACGGCCGCCACGAGTCGCGGCAACGAGGCCTGGGGCTCCGCCGCCACGACGTCGGCGATCCACCGTTCCGTGCCGGCGACGTCACCGACGGCCCACAGGAGGTCCGTACGGTCCTCGCTCTCGGGCCGCGCGTCGAGCACGTCCCGTACGGTCGCCCAGTCCCCGGCCCCGGCTGCCTCACGCACACGTCGAACGTCCGGATCGCCGGAGTCCTTGTCGACGCGCGCGACGGGCCTGCCCGTCCATCGTCCCAGTGTGTTCCCCAAGTCCCGGAGCAACGCCATATCCCCACCCCTTGCTGTAGCGCACGGGTGGTTGATGATCGTCCCGCCCGTGGGTGTAGTGACTATCACGCGCCGCCGACAATCGCACTCCTGTATTGATGCGCCGAGGGGTGTGTGGGCGGCGACGGGAGCGCGGGGTGGGCGGAGCGCGGACCGAGACATCGCGCGGACCGCGAGAGGGGTGGGGTCCGGGCAGCGTGACGCGCTCGCGCACGGTCACCATACGCTCGGCGACCGGGGAGCGCGGTCGGCCGATCCGCCACTGACCTCGCCCTTCCGTTGGCCTGACGTATTGCGGAGAGTGACCAGGTCGGGAATGATCTCCCGCCGTGACACTTTTCCTCGGAGCCTTGCTCGCCGTGCTTCTCGTGGGGCTCTACCGCGTCCTGGTCAGCCCCGGACGCGCCACCACCTGGGTCGCGGATCACTTCGTCGCCACCGAGCACGGCCTTCCTCCGCGCGAGGCACTCGACTCCCGACGCCCCGGCCCTCCCCCGGCGACACACCGTCAGGAGGAGCGGCAGGCCGTCGTCGACGCAGCTCGGCAGGGGAACTGGAAGACCGCAGCGCGGTACGTCGGCGACGCGGGCGAGGACTGGGACGAGCGCTGGACCAGGCTCGCTCTCCTCCAGCACGTCGCCGAGGAGGACGACGCCTGGCTCGACGCCTGGCGCACCGCCGAGCCGGACGACTGCGACGCCGCGACCCTCAACGCGAGCCTGATGGTCCACCGCGCGTGGGCGATCCGGGGCAGCGGGTACGCACACGAGGTCATGACCTCGGACATGGAGCGTTTCAAGGCACTGCTTCCGGCCGCCATCGAGGAAGCCCGGAAGGCAGCGCTGCTCGACCCCGCGAACCCGGGCCCGTGGGTCGTCATGATCACCGCGTGTCGAGGCGCACAGTATTCTCGGGCGGCGTTCAGGCCGCTCTGGGAAGGGCTCGTCGCCCGCGCGCCGCACCACTACGAGGGACACTGGCAGGCGCTCCAGTACTGGTGCGCCAAGTGGTTCGGCAGCGACCGGCGCATGCTGCGGTTCGCGCGCCAGGCGGTGCGCAAGGCTCCGTCCGGTAGCCCGCTCGCCGGGATCTACCTGCACGCGCTCGACGAACTCACCGAGCGGTCCTCCTTCGGCAACACGCCCGTCACCCCGCTGTCCAGGAGCACGCTCAAGCGGGTCGCCGCCTCGTTCGAGCACGTCCCGCCGGACGACGAGCGTCTGCCGCTCCTGCGGCACCTGCTGGCCCACCACATGCTGCGGTCGATGCTGTACGCGGGCGCCCTGGAGCAGTTCCGCCGGATCGGGCCGTGGTGCGGCGCCCCACCCTGGCGGAAGGACGGCAACGCGGTGGTGGCCTTCGAGAACGCCCGCGGAACCGCCGCGAGACTCTCCCGCGCCCGCCCCACCTCGTCCCCCCAGACGCACGGCATCGTCCGCTGACACGACCAGGGCGGGACGGGTACGGCGCGATCGCCGGCCACGGGGCGGTTCGGATGGTGCCGCAGCTCACCGCTGCCGCCGGGTCCGGGCCGCCGTCTCCCGTAGCAGCAGTACGGCCGCAGCCGACGCCGAGGGGCCCGAGCCTCGGGTCGCCAGGGACGCGCCCGCGCGGCGTACCGCGTCGAGGCGGAGGCACTGGACGCCGACGAGCGCCCGCAGGAAGGGCCGGTACGAAGGGTCCACCACGCCCGCGAGGGGGGCGGCCGCCGCCAGGTCGGTGGCCGCCCGGTCCGCCTGTTCCGCGACGACCCGGCCCAGCGCGGGGCCGGGTCGGGTGAGGTCCGCGCCGTGGCGTGCCACCGCGTCGGCGGGAACGCCTGGCCTGCCCGCGCGTACGTCCTCGGGCAGGTCTTCCAGGAAGTCGATGCGTTGCATGGCGCGGATGAGCCGGTGGCAGCCGTTCGTGAACGCCGCCCTCGCCGGCGCGTCCGCGGGCGCGAGGAGACAGGCCGTGAGCATCAACGCGGGCAGGGAGTACTCCCGTACGTACTGCTCCAGTTCCTCGTCGTCCGTGATGGTCCGCCACGCGACCTCGCGCTCGCATCCCCGCAGGAACTCGTCCACGTGGGCGCGCACATCCGGGTGGCGCTCGGCGGTGCGCACCAGGCAACGCAGCACCGGCAGTCCGGAGTCGCCTTCGGCGAAGGCCTTCCGCACGAGCCCGTCCCACTCGGCGAGCGCGGTCGCCCGTTCGTCGGGCGTTCCTCGGTCGATCCGGTCGTCGGTGTCGTGCATGAACGCGACGGCGGCCACGACGTGCGGCAGCAGTGCGGCGGGGAGCAGCAACCGCGCGGCCGCGTACTCGGCGGTCCTGTACCTCCGCACGGCCCGCCGCTGCCGCGTGTAGTCCTGCCGCAGCCGCGACTCTCCGACCCCGGCCCGGTCGAGGGTCCGCTTCCACATGCCGGTCTCCTGTTCGTCGACGGCTGCGAGCTTACGGGCGCTCGGACAGGAAATCCGGATGAGCCCCGGCATCCTGTCTGTCAGACTCTCTGCGGTGTACGAGGGGTACGAGGTCGACGAGGTGGATGAGGTCTACGAGACGCATGTGACCGTCCGGTGCCGGACCGAGGGGGAACGGGCCCGGCTCGACATATGGGCGGCGGACCGGGGTCTGAAGGTCACCACCATCGTCCTCGCCCGAGGTCGGACACCGGTCCAGCCGATGCTCACCCTGCCCGACAGGACCGGTCATCCGGCAGTCGTGGCCGGGCTGCGGGAGGCCGGTTTCGAGCCGGTGCGGGTCAAGGTCGAGACGGTGCCGTGGAGCACGGAGCCCGTGGGCCCCGGCGGGGGCTACTACGAGCACCATCTCAAGCTGGCGCTGCCCGCCGGGTACGACCGGGCCGCGCTGGAGGGCCTCGTCATGCCGCACGGCGCCCATGTCTCCTGGAACGCCCGCCGGTCGCTGCCGGGCCCGGACGGGCGGCACGAGCGCTTCGTGACCCAGCGGCACCCGGGACCCGCGGACGCGGCAGGATCCGCCTGCGGCGTGCTCGTCACCGCACTGGTCGCCGCAGGGCACGAACTGGTCTCCGAGGAGAGGGAGTTCGTCCTCTCCGACAGCGACCTGTCATGGGACGAGGGCTGGCTGGAGGAGGCCGTATGAACGAGAAGCAGTGGACACCGCCGATCCCGGACGGGCCCGGCACCGGAGCGGAGCCCCGTATCGACCTCCATGCGCGCCGCGGGGACGAACTCCCCCGTACGCTGACCGCCGGCATAGGCGACGCGGCCGTCCGGCACCAGGTCTTCGATCCGGCCCTCAAGCACTTCGCCGAGGCCTTCCGGCCCGGTGACGGCGTCGTCGAGGACCCAGAGCTGCGGGCCCGCTGGCAGGCGGCCAGGCGCGCGGCGCTGGAGCTCGTACTCGCGGCCGTCGCCGGCTCGCCGTGGGCCGACTTCCTCGTTCTGCGCGGCAGCATGCTGATGTCCGCCTGGTTCGCCGAGGCCGCCCGCGCCCCGAAGGACATCGACTTCGTCGTCGTCCCCGACTCCTGGCGCATCGAGGAGCCGCGTACCCGCGCGATGCTCGACGGCATCGCCGACGCGGCGGAGCGCCTTGCCGAGCGGAACGGAGCGGACCTGTCGATCTCGGCAGCCGGCGCCGTCTCCGAGCACATCTGGACGTACGAGCGGGTGCCCGGTCACCGTCTGGTGCTGCCCTGGACGGCGCCTGGTCTGCCCGGCGGCCAGGTCCAGCTCGACTTCGTCTTCCAGGAACGCCTTCCGACTCCGCCCCGCCCGACCGAGGTCGCGGGCGTCCGCCTTGCCGCCGCGGACCGGGAACTGTCCCTGGCCTGGAAGCTCATGTGGCTGAGCTGCGACATGTATCCGCAGGCCAAGGACCTGTACGACGCGGTTCTCCTCGCCGAGAACTGCGCCCTGCCGCTCGCCCTCCTGGAGACGGTGCTGCGCGAGGCGGACGAGTGGCCGGGGCACCCGGACGAACCGCTGAGCCTCAGGATGTTCGAGAACGCCGTCCGCGAGGTCGACTGGACGGGCTTCGACGAGGCCCACCCGGACACCGCGAGCGCGAGGCGGAATCTGGGCACCCGCCTGCTGGCCGCCCTCGCTCCGGTACTCGGGGCGTCCCGCTGATCGTTTCAGCGGCACCCCGGCGGTCGACGTCCGCCGGGCGGCGCGAGGGCGGGTGGCCTACGGAGCGGGTCGTCGGCTAGGGCGTGTTTCGAAAGTAGCGTCGTCTGCCCGAAGGGCAGGCCGGGCGGCGTCTGGTGCGTGCGATCGCAAGGCGGAGGGTCGTCCCGATACTGGTGTATCGGGATGATCCCGACAACGCGGCGAGCGTGCGTGCCAGACGCCGCCCGGCAGACGGGACTTTCGAAACACGCCCTAGCTGATGTGCTGCTTGACCTCTTCGTAGACCGCCTGATCCGTGTGCAGCTCGCTGTGGCCCAGGCAAGCCGTCGTGCTGTTGGCCGCGCCGGAGAGAGCCACGCTGTCCCTGGGGCTGATGACCATGTCGCACGGCGAGCGCCAGGTGGCGTAGCGGATGGAGCCGGGGGTCTCGTCGCCGGCGTTGAGCACGTTCAGGAAGTCGGATCCCGGCCGCATCTCGACGCACGGCGCGCCTCCGCACAGACGCGCCACGTCGGTGCCGTGGTTGGGCCCCGCCAGGGAGACCCACGCGTCGACCTTGGAGGTGCCGCCGAGGTTCTTCAGGTAGTAACGGGAGGACAACGCTCCCATCGAGTGGGTGACGACGTCCACCTGGTCCGCGCCGGTGGCGTCCAGGACGCGCTCGATCTCCTCGGCGAGCTGTTCGGCGGTGGTGGCGTTGGACCGGGTGGCGTCGTAGGTCCACCGGTCGAGGTGGCCCGTCGGCCAGCCGTCCGCCCGGAAGCGATCGGCCATGGTCCGCCAGGTGGAGCCGTCGGAGTTCCAGCCGTGGACGAAGACGACGGGGTCGGGCTGGACGGCCCGGAGCCGACCGGCGGCTGCCAACGCGGGGCCGGAGGTGGGAAGGAGGGGCATGAGCGCGAGAAGGAGCGTGGATACGCTCCGCGACAGGTTCCTGATCACGGTCGGTTTGTAGCGCCCCGACCAGCGGAACCGCAGGGCATCCCCGCGGCGCTCACCCGCCCGGAGGCAGCGTTTCACCGCAGAAACGTGACAGCGGCCGAAACCGGATCCCTACGAACCCGGACCGTCATGTACTGCCGCAGGTTGCCGGCGCGCCGCCACCGTCACTCGTCACTCGCTACTCGTCAGGTGATGGTGATCGTTCGCTGGGCCGTGATCGTGCGGGCGTCGCGGGCGGTGGCGAGGGTGTAGAGGCCGGGCCGGGTGACCCGGGCCGGGTTCACGAAGATCTGGGGCCCGGGCCGGCACATGGCCGACGACAACACTTCACCTACTTCCTCGACCCGCACGGCAACACCGTCGAGTACACGACGGAGCTGGAGGAGCTCGCCGAGAACACCTGGCACCCCCATGTCTACGGCTTCTCCCGGCCCGAGGTCACCGACCAGTGGGGCACGGCGAACCCGATGAACGAGCTCGCCGCGAAGGAGTCCTTCAACGACCCCCGACCGCGGCTGCTTCGTCGCCCCGCCGGTCCAGGGCCTTCGGCTCGCCTGATCCCCGGGGCGTGGTGGCGGCGTACCGCCCTGCCCCCCTGCCGCCACGTCCCGGCCCCGGCTCACGAGGCCGGCGCTCGCCCTTTTCCTCTCGGTCCGGAGCGACCCGGCCTCGTGTCCGCCTCCTCCTCACATCCTCCATGCCCCCCCGGGTCACATCTGCTCGACTTCGAGCTGGAGGTGGGAGCCGTCGTCGGCCGGGAGGGCCGTGACCTCACCCCGGCCGCGGCGCGGCACCACATCATCGGCTACACGATCTTCAACAACTGGTCCGCGCAGGATTTGCAGTCCGCCGAGATGCGGGTCGGGCTCGTCCCGTGCAAGGGCAAGGACACCGCCACCACGCTGGGCCCCTACCTGGTGACGGCCGACGAACTGGAGCCCTACCGGGACGGCGACGGCCTTCTGCGCCTCGCGCTGACCGCCGAGGTCAACGGCGAGAGAGTCGGCAGCGACCTGCTGTCCAACATGAGCTGGACCTTCGAGGAGATGGCCGCCTACGCCTCACGCGCCACGCGTATCGTCGCCGGCGGCGTCCTCGGGTCGGGCACCTGCGGCATTGGCGGCTGCCTGGCGGAATGGTGGGGACGGCGCGGTGAGCGGCTCCCTCCGCCCCTCAAGCCGGGTGACACCGTCACCCTCACCGTGGAAGGGATCGGCTCCCTGACCACGGTGGTGGCGCCGGGCTCCGCCCCCGTCGCGCTGCCGCGGGGGCGGCGCCGCGACCGGGAGCGGCCGTGAAGACTCCCATCGAGGCCTGGCTGCACACCGACCGGACCGACTGACGACGGCCCGGACGGCCGCGGTGGCGGCTGCCCGGGCCTGGCGGAGCGGAGCGCCCCTACGGCTGAGCGATGAGCGTTTCGGAGCCGGACCCGTGGCGCGCCGTCAGCGCTGCAGTGTCAGGAGGCCCGGCCGGTAGGACCACTGGCCGTAATCACCACCGGAGTTGGGGTCGCGTCCCTGGTAGAGGAACTGCAGGTTGCAGGGATCGACGGTGAAGGTCTGATCGGCGCCGGCGCGGATCAGTTCGCCGTGGCTGATGTCGTTGGTCCAGGTGGCGCCGCTGTTCGCCTTGCCGGCGAAGGGGTTGCTCTCGGTCGCGGCCTGGGGCGTCCACGAGCCGTTCAGGCTGGTGGCCGTGAACGAGCGGAAGTACCGGCCCTGTGAGCCGCTCGCCTCGACGATCATGAGGTACCGGTCCTGGCCCTGAAGCTTGTAGACCTGCGGGGCCTCGAACAGGTTGTTCGTCGTGTCGCTCATGATCGTCGTGTACGTCGAGCCGAAGCTGCTCGGGAAGTTCCCGATCGGCATGCTCGCCCGGTAGATCTTGCCGTTGTCACCGGCGAAGAACAGGTACATGTTCGTGCCGTCGGCGATGAGCGTCTGGTCGATGGGGCCGGTCGTGGAGCCGGTGATGCTTCCGGAGAAGAGCACCTGCTGTGCCGACCAGCCGTTGGGGTTGGTGGGGTCGCTCGACGTCCGGTAGGAGAAGGCGCTCCCGCCTCCCCACTGGTAGGCGAGCACCCAGATGTTCTTCGGCGCGAAGTAGAAGAGCGTCGGCGCGACGACGGAGTTCGCCATGGTGTTCTGGCCGGCCGAGGCCATCTCCGACCAGTTGCCGAAGAGGTTGAAGTTCATCGAACCCCAGCCCGCTCCCGTTCCCGCGGCGCCGTGCGTCGTCGCGTAGACGAGGTGCTTGCCGTTGTACGGGGCGACGGTGAAGTCCTTCAGCGAGGCCCAGCCCGCCTTGGGCTGCGCGAGCGCGCCCGTCGACGACCAGCGGTACGTCGACGGAAGAGCGCACTGGCCGGGGGTGCCGGTGCCGACCTTGACGAGCTGCCACTGCTGGTTGCTGCCGCCCCAGTCGTCGTACTGGACGATGTTCGCGTTGTCGGCGGTGGAGGCGCCCTGCACTTCGAGCGCCTTGCTGCTGTGGCGCGCGACGAACCTCACGTGACCGTCCGAGCTCTCGACCACCCGCCACTGCTGGTTGGTGCCGTTCGCGTCGGCCCACTGGACGATCGCGGCACCGTTGGCGGTGGACCCGCCCTGGACGTCCAGCACCTTCCCGGAGTGGCGGGACTTGATGCGGTAGTAGCCGCCGCCGGAGTCGACGAACTGCCACTGCTGCTGGTTCTGGTCGTTCCTGGTCCACTGGGTGATGCGGGCGCCGTCGCCGGTCGCCAGGTTGTAGACGTCCAGGGCCTTGCCGCTGTTGCGGTTGACCAGCACGTACGAGGCGTTGGTGTCGATGGTCGTCGCCGCGCCGGCGGGCTGGGCGCCGAAGAAGGTGGCCAGGAGCAGCAGGGGCGCGAGGACGGCGAGCAGGCGTTTCGGGTGGTACGGGGACGGGTGGCGGGGCCGCATCAGAAGAGCTCCTTCGGGGGGTGGGGGTGAGGTGAGTCCGGCGAGCCGCTCGGCGGCCACGTCGGGTCATCGGGGACGGGATAGGTGTGAAGGCGGCCGCACATGCCGAAGAGCCGGCCCTCCGGGCGCGCGAGTCGCGACACCGCGCCGTGGTCGAGGTGGGAGAGGTCTCCGGCCTTCAGCCGTTCCAGCTGACGGCCGGTCTCGACGGCCGTGGCCAGGGGGCCGTCACGCCAGCGGATCCGCCAGGCGTCCAGGAGCTCGCTCTTCAGGCGGTGGGCCGCGGTGTGGAACTCCCGCAGCCCGCCTTCGCGCAGGGCAAGGAATCCTTCCAGTGCCAGGTCGCGGCGGCGGCGCGCCGCCGTGGAGTGGTCGCCGGTGAGGGCGGCCGCCTTCCGGTAGGCGTGGGTATCGGCCAGCACATGGGCGGGGAAGGTGAAGACGGCGTCGCCGGCCTCGGGGAGTCCGCTGTTCTGCATGAGCACCACGAGGCGCAGGCCGCCGTCGTTGACGAGGCGGTGGATCGTGCCGGGAGTGAACCAGACGACATCGCCTGGAAGCAGGGGGGTGTCGGCGAAGCCCGAGGTGGTGAGCGTCTGCACGCTGCCCGCGCCCTCGATGACGACGTAGGCCTCGGAGCAGACGAGGTGCATGTGGGGGGTGCCGCCGCACAGTCCGTCGGCGGCCTCCCAGTCGTACACGGTCAGCCCGGAGACCCCCACGCCGCCGGGGAGCGGGCTCACCACGGGTGTTCCGCGAGGTGGCGGGAGAGGCGCCCGAAGGTCCACGCGCCGTCGGCCACGACGATTCGGTAGCGGCGCGACAGGGTGTCGCCCGGGGCCAGCGGCAGTTCCTTGTCGAACGCCAGGGACGGGTTGACGGCGGGGATGGGTTCACTGCGGACGAACCATTGGCAGGGGGTGTCCGGGTCGTCCAGGAACAGGAGCGTGGAGGAGCGGTCGATTTCGTCGTGCGTGCCGACGAAGGCCAGCCAGTCGCCCGGCTCGCCCATCGCGGGGCCGATCACGTCGCCGCCGGTGAAGTCGCGCGGCCCCCGCCAGAACAGCCCGGAGTATCCGGCGAGCTCCCTGCCCTGCGTGCCGGGGCTGCCGAACGACAGCTCGGTGTCGTGGACGTTGGTCAGCGCGGTGGTGACCTCCAGGGTCCAGGAGTCGGCCTCGACGTCACGAGCGGTCAGCGTGCGGCGCTCGTCGATCCAGTGCTCCCCCGCCATCGTGTGCCAGGCCAGGTCCTCGGTGACGACGGCCCGGCCGTGGCCCGTTTCGGCGGATACGGCGAGGCTGCGCATCGTGCCGAGGTTCGGCAGGTCCACATAGCCCTGGCCGCGCAGGTAGGTGCCACCGCCCCAGAAGTTCTGCCCCGACACCCACGACGCCGTGATCTGGAGGCCCTTGTGCCAGCGATGGTCGTGCGGCCGGTAGCCGGTGACGACGTCGCCGGCGAGGGTGCGCACCGGATGCAGGTACGGCTTCGGTGCCTCGAAGGCGTCCATGACGGGCCGGTGCACGTACCGGAAGAGGTCGACGCCGCGCGTTCGGACGGTCAACGAGTCCTTGTTCTCACGGAGTTCGAAGTTCTCGATCGGTCCGGAGCTCTCGCGCGGTTCGGAGTTCTCGATCGGTTCGGAGTTCTCGATCGGTTCGGAGTTCTCGATCGGTTCGGAGTTCTCGCGGAGTTCGGAGTTCTCGATCGGTTCCTTGGTCATCGGAACACCTCCGGGAGCCCTCCGTTGAGCGAGTCGTAGAACGGGTCGGCCGCGTCGATCTCGCCCCGCCGGACCGGCAGGCCGGTGATCGCGGCCTTGTACAGGGCGGTCACCAGTTCCATCGTGGATCTGCCGAGGTCGGGGCGGATCCCCGCCTCGTAGCCGTCCAGGAAGTCCGCGAGCTGGGCGGTGTGCGAGCTGGGCAGGTCGTCCGGCGGGCCCCACTTCACGTCGGGCGAGCCGGCGGTGAACGTCCAGTCCGCGTTGGAGTAGCCGTACAGATGGCGCAGTTCGACCGTGGCCTCGGTGAGGTCGAACCGCAGGTAGCTCTCCTCTCGCGGGGAGAGGACGCTGTTGACGACCGTCGCGAGGGCTCCGCTCTCGAACCGGACCAGGGCCGTCGACACGTCCTCGGTCCGGACGTCGCGCTCCAGGCGGCCGGCCATCGCGCGCACCTCGGCCCATTCGCCGAGGACTGCCAGCATCAGGTCCATCTGGTGGATGCCGTGGCCGAGCGTCGGGCCCCCGCCCTCGCTCTCCCAGGTGCCGCGCCAGGGCACGTCGTAGTAGGTGTCGTCGCGGTACCACGCCGTGACGCACTGCGCGACCAGCGGCCGGCCCAGTGTCCCGGCCGCGATGCGGTCGCGCAGATACCGGGCCCCCGTGCCGTACCTGTGCTGGAACACCGCGCCCGCGACGGCGGGCCCCTCGGCGGCGTGGATCCGGTCGAGCTCGGCGAGCGACAGCGCCACCGGCTTCTCGCACCACACCCACGCTCCCGCCTCCAGGCAGGCCACGGCCTGTTCGGCGTGGAGGAACGGGGGCGTACACAGGTGCACGAGGTCCGGCCGCTGCTCCTGGAGCATCGTGCGCAGGTCGGTGTAGACCGCGGGAATGCCGTGTTCGGCCGCGAACGCCTCGGCGCGCGCGGCGTCCACGTCGACGGCGGCCACGATCACGGCCCGGTGTGCCTGGGCCCGGAGGGCGGGAACGTGGCAGATGCCCGCGATCCCGCCCGTACCGACGATCGCCGTTCTGATCATCCGCCGAGCACCTCCTTGATCGAGTGGTAGGCGGGCTTGGGCAGCAGGTTCTCGTCGTAGGGCAGTGCCGCGCCCTCACCGGGGAAGACGGAGGGGATCCACGAGTACTTGTCCGTGTAGTCCCAGATGGTGATGCCGACGCACTTCTCGACCGCCAGACAGGCCTTGACGTAGTCGGCATACCAGGTGGCCTGGGTGGCGAGCTTTTCCGGGGTCGCGGGGAGGTTCATCCGGATGTCGAGTTCGGTGACCGCCACCTCCACCCCGAGGTCGGCGAAGCGCCGCATGTTCTGCTGGACGTCGGCGGGGAAGCCGTACTGGAGTGCCAGATGGCCCTGGATGCCGAAGCCCTCCACCGGGACGCCGTCGGCCTTCAGCTGCTTGATCAGGGTGTAGTACGCATCGCTCTTGGGGCCGATCCCGTCGACGTTGTAGTCGTTGAGGTAGAGCTTGGCGTGCGGGTCCGCCTCGTGGGCCCAGCGCAGGGCGTCGGCGATGTAGCCGGGGCCGAGCGTCTTGTAGAAGAGCGACTCGCGGTAGGTGCCGTCCTCGTTGAAGGCCTCGTTGACGACGTCCCAGTGGATGACCTGGCCCTTGTAGTGCCGGGCCACGGTCTGGATGTGGTTCTTGAGGACGGCGCGCAGTTCGTCGGCGGTCCAGGTGCCCTCGGTGAGCCAGGCGGGGAGCTGGCTGTGCCAGACGAGGGTGTGGCCGCGGACCTTCTGGTGGTGGGCCTTGGCGAAGGCCATCACCTGGTCCGCGGCGGTGAAGTCGAAGACGCCGCGCTGGGGCTCGGTGGCGTACCACTTCATGGCGTTGCCGGGGGTGGTCTGCCCGAACTCGCTGCCGAGGAGCTCCAGATAGGCGGCATCGGTGAACTCGGGGTTGTCGGTGGCGGAGCCGAAGTACTTGTGGTGCTTCTTGGCCAGTTCGCCGAGCGTCGCGGGACGGGGTTCGGCGGCCGCGGGCGCGGCGGCGAGGCCGGCCGCGAGGCAGACGGCGGCGGCGAGGGCGGTGAGATGCCGGGACACGGGCATGGGCATGGGCATGGGCATGGGCATGGGCATGGGCATGAAGGCGTACTCCTCCGGTGCTTGGCGGTTCAGTCGAGGACGATCGTGGTGAGCGCGCGGGGGGCGAGCTTCGTCGTGAGGGTCGTGCCGTGCGGGGAGACGATGTCGGCCGGCGTGATCGAGCGGGTCTCGTCGGTGACGTAACCCTCGGGGTGCCGGTCGTGCCCGCCGCGGAGAGAGAACGCGGCGGACTTCTCGGTCGTCGCGGTGTTGAGGATCTCGATCACGCGGCTGCCGTCGGTGTTGCGGAAGGCCGTGATCTTCAGTGCCGGGTCGGCGTTCGAGACCGGTACGCGGACGGCGTCGGGGCGGATGAACCGGCTGAAGGCGGCCAGCGCCCAGTACCGCTTGGACACCCGGTAGCCGTCACCGGGGTCGGCGAGCTGGATGAGCCCCCGGGTCGCGCCGAGGGACGCGCCGGTCCAGTAGACGTAGGCGTTGGCGTTGCCGACGGTCAGGGTGTTCTGGATGTCGGCGGCGACGGTGAGACCGTCGTAGCCGCTGCCGTCGTCCCAGTTCTCGTTCCAGGTGGAGCCGTCCGGCGACCATTCCGACATCCACACGCGCTTGTCGGTCGGCTGCGGGACGTCGGTGGGACCGCTGTAGCGATGGCCGGTGATGGTCCGTACGGCCTTGTCGGCCTCGGGGTCCGCCTCGACAGCCTCGGTGTAGGCGACCTGCCGGTCCCAGCCGGCGGCGTCGCAGCAGACGATCCCGGTCTTCAGGCCGGACGCGCGGACGGTCGGCCCGAGCACCTTGAGGAAGTCGACGGCCTGCTGCGGGGTGAACCGCATCGAGGCGTAGGTAGCGGTCCAGTCGGGTTCGTTGGTGAACCCCAGATCGGTGATCCCGATGCCCTCCTGCCGGTAGAACGTGGCGTACTGGACGAGGTAGTTCGCGTAGGCCTGACGCCATTCGGGCCGCAGCTCGCCGCCGTCGTTCTCGCTTCCGTTGGTCTTCATGAACGCCGGGGCGCTCCAGGCGTCGGCGAAGAACCGCTTGACGCCGTAGGCTTTGGCCTCCTTGGCGAGCCGGACCTGGCCGCCGTCCCAGCCGTCCCAGACGTACGTCGGCGTGGCGTCAGGGCCGCCGGGATCGGCCGGCAGGATCGTCGGCATGTGGTCGTAGACCCTGTCGGTCGACGACCCGATGCCCAGGCGCAGGATGGAGAGGCCCGCGCCCTTCTCCTTGCTGAGCAGCAGGTCGAGCACCTCGCGCTGCTTGGCCGGGCTGAGGCCGCGCGCGCCGTGCAACAGGTCGGCTCGCTGGAAGGCCATCGAGAAGCCGAAGCCGTCGATGGGCTGGAGTGCGGCGTGGAAGTCGATGGCAGGCCGGGCGCCGGAGGGTGGCGCGGGGTCGGCGGCGGGTGGGGCGGGATCGGCCGCGGCCTGCGATGTGAGCGCTAACAACAGGACGGCCGTCAGTGCGGTCAGTCGTTTCACGAGGTCTCCTCGGGGGTGGAGGTCATACGCGACGGGTCAGCCCTTGGTGGCGCCCGCGGTGAGGCCGCCGATCAGCTGGCGCTCGGCGACGGCGTAGAAGGCGAGGGCGGGGACCATGGCGAGCACGATGTAGGCGAGGACGAGCGCGTAGTCGGTCGAGTACTGGCCCTGGAACTGCTGGACGCCGACCGGGATCGTCTGCCATTTCGGGTCGTTGAACACCAGCAGCGGCAGGAAGAAGTTGTTCCAGCTCGCGACGATCGCCAGCACCGAGACCGTGCCGAGCGCCGGCCGCGCCATCGGCAGCAGGATCTTCCAGAAGAAGCGGAACTTGCCGCAGCCGTCCATGATGGCCGCCTCCTCCACTTCCGCCGGGACGGTCCGGAAGAAGCCGCGCAGAATGATGATCGTCATGGGCAGGCCGAAGGCGGCCTGCGGGAGGATCACTCCGAGCGGGTTGTCGAGCAGGTCGAAGGTACGCAGGAGCAGGAACAGCGGCAGGACGGCCACCGCGAACGGGAACATCAGCCCGATCGTGAAGAGCATGTAGAACAGCTCCCGGCCCTTGAAGGCGTAGCGGGCCAGCGCGAACGCCGCCATGGCGGAGGCCGCCACCGTGCAGAGTGTCGTGCCGATCGCGATGCCGGCGCTGTTGGCGATCTGCCGCCAGAACATTCCGTCGCCGAGGATGCCGGTGTAGTTGGCGGTCTTCCAGTGCTCCGGCAGCCCGAACGGATTGGTCGTCAGCTCGCCGGTGCTCTTGAACCCGGAGATCACCGCGTAGATCAGCGGCACGACGACGAACGCGCCGATCAGCCAGATCACGGCGTGCAATGACAGGCCGCGTGCCGCCCTGCGGGCGTTCATCGGCCACCTCCCGTAGTGACGGCCCCGCTCAGGTCACGGCGGAGCACGTAACGCTGGTAGAAGAGGGAGAAGACCAGACTGATCATGAACAGCACCACGCTGATCGCGCTGGCGTAGCCGACCTGGTAGCGCTTGAACCCGAACTGGAACATCGAGATCGCCATCGTCTCGGAGGAGTGGTTGGGACCGCCCGCGGTCATGACCCAGACGAGGTCGAAGAGCTGGATGGCTCCGATGACCGAGAGGAAGACGCTGATCCGGATCGTCGGGCCGAGCAGCGGCAGCGTCACGTAGCGGAAGCGCTGCCAGGCGCCGGCACCGTCGATGGAGGCGGCGTCGAGGATCTCGCGCGGGATGCTCTGCAGCCCGGCGAGGAAGAGCATCATGTGGAAGCCGAAGTACTTCCAGGTCATGACCACGAACAGGGTCGGCATGACCGTCGAGGGGTCGGCGAGCCACGTGCCCCGCAACCCCTCCAGGCCGAGGGCTCCGGCGAGATGGTCGGCGATGCCGTCGCCCGGCAGGAAGATCATGGTGAAGAGGACCGCCGTGACGACCTCGGACAGGATGTACGGCGCGAAGAACAACATGCGGTAGACGGCCCGGCCGCGCAGCTTCTGGTTGAGCAGGACCGCGGTGAACAGGGCGAACGGCAGCTGCACCCCGATCGACAGAACGATCAGGTACAGCCCGCGCCCCATGTCGCCGAGGAAGACCTCGTCGGCGAAGAGCCTGGTGTAGTTCTCGAAGCCGACGAAGTCGACCATGGGGCCGATCCCGCCCCACTTGAAGAAGCTGGTGCGGACGGCGACGACGATCGGGGCGAGGACGAAGACGAGGAAGAGGACGAGAGCGGGGACGAGGAACCAGGCGATCGACGCCCAGCTCCCCAGCCCGCGCAGGAGCGACCGGGCCGGGTCGGACGGACGTACCGTCACGGCGTCCTCCGTCCGCCCGTCGGCCGGGCCTCGGGTCGGGCCCCCGGCCGGGTCCTTGGCCAGGCCCCCGTCCGCATCTTGCGCCGGGCCTCCGGCCGGGTCCTTGGTCGGCGTGGCCACGGAGTCAGGCACTCTTCGCAGCCTCGGTGATCGACCGGGTGACCTGCTCGGGCGCCTTCTTGCCCGCGATGAGGTCGGCGACGCTGTCGTTGATCTCCTGGCCGACCGCCGGCGGGTAGGCCTGGTCGAGGAAGAGCTGGAAGCCCGTCGCCTTGGCCAGGCTTTCGGCCACCACCTTCTTGTTGGCGTCGGTGAGCTGGCCCTCCGCGCCCTTGACCACCGGCAGGTAGCCGTTGGAGGCGAGCAGCTTGGACTCGTTCTCCAGGACGAGGAACTTCAGGAAGTCCAGCGCCTCCTTGGGGGCGCCCTTGCGCAGCGCGAAGCCGCCGCCACCTCCGAACACCTCGGTGGCCGTGCCGACTCCGCCGTCGACCGTCGGGAAGGGGAAGAAGCCCAGGTCCGCTCCGAGGTCGGCGCCCGCGTCCTTCTGCACCGACGGTCCCCACTGCCCCATCAGCTCCATGGCGGCCTTGCCGTTGCCCATGGTCGCGGCCTGGCCGCCCGGGGTGGCGTAGCCGGCGCCGAGGAAGGCCTCCTGGAACGGCTGGAGGTCGACCAGTTCCTTGAGGTGGGTGCCGGCCTGGACGAAGCCGGCGCCGGTGAAGTCCTTGCTCGCCGCGGCCTGTTGCAGCGCGGGAAGGCCCGCGACGCGCATCGCGAGGTAGGCCCAGTAGTAGTGGCCCGGCCACTTCTCCTTGCCCGCGAGGGCGATCGGGGTGACGCCCGCCGTCTTGAGCTTTCTGACGACGTCGAGGAACTCGGCCCAGGTGGCCGGCGGCGCGGTGACCCCGGCCTTGGCGAAGAGCTTCTTGTTGTACCAGAAGCCGACCATGCCGATGTCGTAGGGAACCGCGTAGGTCCGACTCTCGACCTGATAGGCCTGCAGCGACACCGGGGTGAGGTCGGACGACCAGCCGAACGCGTCGGTGAGGTCCTCGACGAGACCCGCGTCGACCTGCTGCTGCAGCACGCCGCCGCCCCAGGTCTGGAAGACGTCGGGGAGCTTGCCGGACGAGGTGGTGGCGGTCAGCTTGGACTTGAACGCCTCGTTCTCCAACGAGGTCGTCTCGATCCTGATGTTCGGGTGAGCGGCCATGAACGCCGTGGCGATCTGCGGGAAGAGGGACTTGCCCGGTTCCGTCGTGGCGATGTTCCACCACGCGAAGGTCACCTTGCCGTCGGCCGCGGGCCCGCCGCCGGAGCCGTCACCGCCGCAGGCCGCGGTCAGTGAGACGGACAGTGCGGTCAGACCCGAGAGCGCCAGGAAGCGCCGTCGGCTCGGGGGGATGCTGGCCATGGGACCTCCGGGGTGGGAATGCTCGATTCGAGCCCGAAAACTTTTCGTAATACTCTCGAATTCCGTGAGGCCACAAACTAGGAACGCGAGGCTTCCCGGTCAAGGCCTCTCACCGATTTACCTAAAAACAGCGGTACTTGCGCTTGACAGGTAGGTCATGACGACCGGAAACTCTTCGAAAAGTTTGCGGTACATGTCGCCGGCCCAGGCGCCGCGCAGAGGAGAGAAGTTGAGCGAGCAGCGTCCGACCCTGGCCGTCATCGCCGCGGAGGCGGGGGTCTCACAGGCCACCGTGTCCAAGGTGATCAACGGCCGCTCCGATGTCGCACCGTCGACACGCGAACGGATCGAGACCTTGCTGCGATCCCACAACTACCTCCAGCCCGGGCGGCAGAGCAGGGCCCGCAGATCGGGCCTGGTCGACTTGATCATCGGCGGTCTGGACAGCGCATGGGCGGTGGAGATCCTGCGCGGCGTCGAGGCCGAGTGTGCTCAGCGGAGCGTCGGTACCGTCGTGTCGCTCGTCCCGCCGGGCGAGGCCACGCCGTCGAGCTGGGCCGCGCTGCCGGTCCTGCACCACAGCGACGGCGTCATCCTCGTCACCGCCTCGGTCACCCAGGCCCAGCGCGCCCAGGTCGAACGGGCCGGGGTGGCGCTGGTCGTCATCGACCCGATCGACCTGCCGGGCAACGGCGTGCCGAGCATCGGCGCGACCAACTGGGCGGGTGGCCTCGCCGCCACCGAGCACCTGCTGGAGTTGGGGCACCGCCGGATCGCCGCGATCGGCGGGCGCAAGGAGATGCTCTGCAGCCAGGCCCGCATCGACGGGTACCGGGCCGCGCTCGAGCGGGCCGGGATCGAGGTGGACCGCGACCTGATCCGGTTCGGCGACTTCCAGCACGAGGGCGGGTTCCAGCGCGCCCGCGAACTGCTCGCCCTCCCCGAACCGCCGACCGCCATCTTCGCCGGCAGCGACCAGCAGGCCATGGGCGTCTACGAAGCCGCCCGGCAGGCCGGGTTGAGCATCCCGCGGGACCTCAGCGTGGTCGGCTTCGACGACCTGCCGATGTGCGAATGGCTGTCACCTCCGCTGACGACGGTGCGTCAGCCGCTGGAGGAGATGGGCCGGCTCGCCGCCCGCACACTGTTCCAGCTTCTGGAGGACCAGCCCCTGGTCAGCCCCCGGATGGAGCTCTCGACCGAGCTCAAGGTCCGTGTCTCCACCGCCCCGCCTCGCCACTAGGAGAACCCCTTGACCGAGCCCTGGCGTGACCCCCTCCTGCCCGCGGCCGTACGAGTCGCCGATCTCCTGGGACGGATGACGCTGGAGGAGAAGGCGGGGCAACTCGCCGGCTTCTGGGCGCTGCCCTCGAATCCGGGAGCGCCCGTCGCGCCGATGGAGGACGATTCCGGGGAGTCCGCACCCGGCCTCGACGACATCGTCGTCCACGGGCTCGGCCAGCTCACCCGGGTGTACGGCACCGCGCCGATCACCGCGGAAGCCGGTATGGAGCGGCTCGCCTCGCTCCAGCGGCAGGTGACCGGATCCGGCCGGTTCGGGATCCCGGCGGTCGCCCACGAGGAGTGCCTGACCGGTTTCATGACGTTCGGGGCGACGGTCTTCCCCGGGCCGCTCGCCTGGGGTGCGTCCTTCGATCCCGGGCTCGTCCGGGAGATGGCCGCCGCCATCGGCGCGGGGATGCGGCGGGTCGGCGTGCACCAAGGGCTGGCTCCGGTGCTCGACGTGGTCCGCGACTACCGGTGGGGCAGGACCGAGGAGTGTATCGGCGAGGATCCCTATCTCGTCGGAGCGATCGGCACCGCCTATGTGCAGGGCTTGGAAGGCGCCGGGATCGTGGCGACGCTGAAGCACTTCGCGGGGTACTCGGCCTCGCGCGGCGGCCGGAACATGGCCCCCGTGGCCTCGGGGCCGCGCGAGTTCGCCGACGTACTGGTCGAGCCGTTCGTCCGGGCCCTGCGCGAGGGGGGCGCCCGGTCGGTGATGAACAGCTACACCGACGTGGACGGCGTCCCCGTGGCCGCCGACCCGCGGCTGCTGACCGACCTGCTCAGAGGTGAGCTCGGTTTCACCGGTGTCGTCGTCGCCGACTACTACGCCGTCTCCTTCCTGGAGACCCGGCACGGCGTCACCGGATCGCGCGGCGGGGCCGGCGCGCTGGCGCTGACCGCCGGAATCGACGTCGAACTGCCCACGGCCCGCTGTTACGGCGAGCCGCTGACCGCGCTCGTACGGGCGGGAACCGTACCGGAGGATCTCGTCGACCGGGCCGCGGAACGGGTCCTGCTGCAGAAGGCCGAGCTCGGTCTGCTCGACCCCGACTGGGAGCCCGTCAAGCCCGAGCCCGTCGAACTCGACCCGCCGGAGAACCGGGCACTGGCCAGGCGCCTGGCCGAGCGGTCCACCGTGCTGCTCACCAACGACGGCATCCTTCCGCTGCGGCCGTGCCGGGTCTCGATCAGCGGGCCGTACGCCGACGACCCGCAGTCCTTCCTCGGCTGCTACTCCTTCCCGAACCACGTCGCGCTCCCCGGCGACCTCGGGCTTGAGATCCCGACGATCGGCGAGGCGCTCACCGCCGCCGGGTTCACGGTCACCGCGGACGACCCGGACGTGAACGTGCTGGTGCTCGGGGACCGGGCCGGCATGTTCGGGCGGGGCACCTCCGGAGAGGGCTGCGACGCCGAGACCCTCGACCTGCCCGGCGACCAGGCCGCACTGGCCTCCGCCGTCCTGGACTCCGGGGTGCCGACCGTCCTCGTCCTCGTCTCCGGACGGCCGTACGCGCTCGGCACGCTGACCGAACGCGCGTCGGCGGTGGTGCAGGCCTTCTTCCCCGGCGAGGAGGGCGGGACGGCGCTCGCCCGGATCATCAGCGGGGCCGCGGAACCGACCGGGCGGCTGCCCGTCTCCATCCCCCGCCAGGTCGGCGGCCAGCCCGGCACCTACCTGCGCTCCCGGCTCGGCGGGCACACCGACTGGAGCTCGGTGGACCCGACTCCGCTCTTCCCCTTCGGACACGGACTGAGCTGGACCCGCTTCACCTGCTCGGAGCTCTCGGTGGATCCCGTCGCCGCGACGGACGGCGCCGTCTCGGTCGCGGTCACCGTACGCAACGTCGGCGAGGTGGCCGGGACCGAGGTGGTCCAGCTGTATCTCTCGGACCCCGAGGCGTCCGTCGTACGGCCGGAGCGGTGGCTGGCCGGATTCGGCAGGGTCGAGCTGCGGCCGGGAGCGGCCGCCCGGATCACCTTCTCCGTCCATGCCGACCGGACCTCCTTCACCGGGATCGATCTGCGGAGAAGGGTGGAGCCGGGGGAGATCGGTGTGGCGGTCGGCCGGTCCAGCGGCGATCTTCCGCTCCTGGGCTCCTTCACCCTGACCGGTCCCGTACGTCACCCGGGGGCCGACCGGGTGCTGTCCGTGCCGGTCGAGATCGTCGCCGTTCCCTGACCGCGTCGTCGGGCGACCCCGTGCCGCCGGGGTGAACGCACCCCACGCACCGCTCCGTCCCTCCGGGACGACGTAATTCGACGTCGTCCCGGAGATGCGAGCCGAATGGTGTACGCGTAGACGACGGGCTCTCCGTTCGGGATCCGCCATTCACATCCGGCACCCCTTTTTTGGTTCCGGCATTGCCGCCCGGACGTATTTCCGCGCTCACCGTCGAAAGAATTTCGGTGACTCCTCGTGCGGCTTCGAGCTGCCACAAGGCAGCCCCTGAGCGGGGGATTCCCGAAACACATTCGAAACTGTTGACATGCCCCCGCCATGTTTTCACACTGAGTCGCGAGACGGCATCGCCCTCATTCTTCTCGGCGCCAGGTGCCGCTGACGCGGATCCACTCCGCCGCACTCCCCCCATCCCTGAATTCCGTCCTGGAGGCTCATTCATGGGCTCACACGCCATTCCCCCCTCCACCGTCCGCCGGAAGATCGGCGGACTGTGTTCGGCGCTGATCGTCGGCGTCCTCGGTGCGGCCGCGGTGCTGGTGGCACCTCCGGCCTCGCACGCCGCCGAGAGCACGCTCGGCGCCGCGGCGGCACAGAGCGGCCGCTACTTCGGAACCGCCATCGCCTCGGGCCGGCTGGGCGACTCGACGTACACGACGATCGCGGCCCGTGAGTTCAACTCGGTGACGGCCGAGAACGAGATGAAGATCGACGCCACCGAACCGCAGCAGGGCCAGTTCAACTTCACCGCCGGCGACCGCGTTTACAACTGGGCGGTGCAGAACGGCAAGCAGGTACGCGGCCACACGCTGGCCTGGCACTCCCAGCAGCCCGGCTGGATGCAGAACCTCAGCGGCAGCGCGCTGCGCCAGGCGATGAACAACCACATCAACGGCGTGATGAGCCACTACAAGGGCAAGATCGCCCAGTGGGACGTCGTGAACGAGGCCTTCGCTGACGGCACTTCGGGAGCGCGGCGCGACTCCAACCTGCAGCGCTCCGGCAACGACTGGATCGAGGTCGCGTTCCGTACCGCGCGCGCCGCCGACCCGGCCGCCAAGCTCTGCTACAACGACTACAACGTCGAGAACTGGACCTGGGCCAAGACCCAGGCCATGTACGCCATGGTCCGGGACTTCAAGCAGCGCGGCGTGCCCATCGACTGCGTCGGCTTCCAGTCGCACTTCAACAACGACAGCCCGTACAACAGCAACTTCCGCACCACCCTGCAGAGTTTCGCCGCCCTCGGCGTCGACGTGGCGGTCACCGAGCTCGACATCCAGGGCGCCTCGGGCACGACCTACGCCAACGTGACCAACGACTGTCTGGCTGTTCCGCGCTGCCTCGGCATCACGGTGTGGGGTGTGCGCGACACCGACTCCTGGCGAGCGGAGCACACGCCGCTGCTGTTCAACGGCGACGGGAGCAAGAAGCCCGCCTACACCTCCGTCCTCAACGCGCTCAACGCCGTCTCCCCCACCCCCACTCCGACCCCCTCGCCCGGTTCCGGACAGATCAAGGGCGTCGCTTCGGGCCGCTGCCTTGACGTGCCCGGCTCCAGCACCACCGACGGCACGCAGGTCACCCTGTGGGACTGCAACAACCGCACCAACCAGCGGTGGGCGTACACCGCCGCGGGTGAGCTCAGGGTCTACGGCGACAAGTGCCTGGACGCCGGCGGCACCGCCAACGGCACCAAGGTCCAGATCTACAGCTGCTGGGGTGGCGACAACCAGAAGTGGCGCCTCAACTCCGACGGATCCATCGTCGGCGTCCAGTCCGGCCTCTGCCTCGACGCCGCCGGCAACGGCACGGCCAACGGCACCCTGATCCAGCTCTACTCCTGCTCGGGCGGCGGCAACCAGCGCTGGACCCGTACCTGACCTCGCACGGCGAAAGGGGCCGCTGAGCGGGCCGCCGCACCGGATCACCCGGTGC
>NZ_JBSGTX010000073.1:0-40442 GCF_053607625.1 Streptomyces sp. NPDC055103 | reverse complement strand
GTCCGCTTCCACGACGCCCTCCAGACCCTGAACACCGAAGGCGTCACCACCCTCCTCGAAATCGGACCCGACGGCGTACTCTCCGCAATGGCCGACGACACCCACGCCATCCCCACCCTCCGCAAAGACACCGAAGAACCCCGCGCCCTCCTCACCGCCCTCGCCACCCTCCACACCCACAACACCCCCATCAACTGGACCACCCACCTCAACCACACCCCAACACCCCACACCCCCCTCCCCACCTACGCCTTCCAACACGAGCGCTACTGGCTGGAAACGGCTACGGCCACCGGCGCCGACGCCGCCGGCCCGGGGCTGCTGCCGACCGGGCATCCGCTGCTCGGAGCGGCGGTCGCCGTCGCCGGGGCGGACGAGGCGCTGTTCACCGGCCGTCTGTCGCCGCGCACCCATCCCTGGCTCGCCGGGCACACCGCGCACGGCACCCCTGTGCTGCCCGTCGCGGCGCTCGTGGAGCTGGCGGTGCGGGCCGGGGACGAGTTCGGCGCGACCGTCCTC
This sequence comes from Streptomyces sp. NPDC055103, assembly GCF_053607625.1. Lineage (NCBI taxonomy): Bacteria > Bacillati > Actinomycetota > Actinomycetes > Kitasatosporales > Streptomycetaceae > Streptomyces > Streptomyces sp. NPDC055103. The sequence goes on along the minus strand of NZ_JBSGTX010000073.1, from coordinate 39,923 downwards.
GACCGTCTGGTCCTCGACGCCCCCGTGGTGCTGCCGCCGGAGGGGGCGCTCCAGCTCCAGGTGGCCGTGGGCGTCCCGGACGCGGCGGGCAGGCGGCGGGTCGCCGTGCACAGCCGCCCCGACGGCGCGGACGCGCCGTGGACGGCGCACGCGCACGGCGAGCTGAGCGAGGCCACCGGGGCGCCCTTCCGGCCCGTGGCCTGGCCGCCGGGCGCCGACGCCACGCCCCTCGGCCTCGACGAGGCGTACGCGCGTCTGGAGGCGGCCGGGCTGGCGTACGGGCCACTCCTCCGCGGGCTCGTCGCGGCCTGGCGGCGGGGCGACGAACTCCTCGCGGAGGTACGGCTCCCGGACGGGGTGGCGGGTGACGGCTTCGGGCTGCATCCCGTCCTGCTCGACGCGGCCGTGCGGGCCGCGCTCCTGGACGGCGCCGACGGCGCGGGGACCGCCCCGGTCCCCGCCGAGTGGCGGGACGTCCGGCTGTGGGCCGTCGGAGCCACGGAACTCCGGGTCCGGATCGCCCCGGCGGACAGCGAAGGGGACGGCACGGAGGGCGATTCGGGGGTACGGGTCGAACTCGCCGACCCGGGCGGCCGGCCGGTCGCCGTCGTCGGGTCGCTCACCACCCGGCCGGTGCGAGCGGCCGAACTGGACCGCCGGGAGGCGGAGTTGCGGCACGAGGCGCTGTTCCACACCGTGTGGACTCCGCTCGTGCCGTCCGGCGCGGACGGGGAGCCGGAGGACGACTGGCCGGTGCTGGGCGAGGGCGACCCACGCCTGACCCCGGCCGAGGTCGCCGGGGTCATCGCGGCCGGACGGCGCGTGCCGTTCGCGGTGGTGCACGGGAACCCGGCCGGACCGGCCGGACCGGACGGCCCGGCCGCCGCCGGGACGCACGCCGCCACGGAACGGATCCTTGAACTCGTACGGGAATGGCTCGCGGACGAGCGTCTGGAGACCGTCCCGCTCGTCGTCCTCACCACCGGGGCGGTCGCCACCGCCGACGGCGAGGACGTCACCGACCTGCCCGGCGCCGCCGTCTGGGGCCTCATCCGGTCCGCCCAGTCCGAGAACCCGGACCGCGTCCTCCTCGTCGACGCCGAGGACGGCACGGACGTCACCGCACTCCTGCCCCGCGTCCTCGCCACCGGCGAACCCCAGACCGCGATCCGCGCCGGCCGCATCCTCGTCCCCCGCCTGGCCCGCCCGGCCGGCCCCGCCGCACCCGTCCGCTGGAACCCGGACGGCACGGTTCTCATCACCGGCGGAACCGGCAGCCTGGGTGCGCTGTTCGCCCGGCACCTCGTCACCGGCCACGGCGTGCGGCACCTGCTCCTCACCAGCCGCCGCGGCCTCGACGCGCCCGGCGCGGCGGCCCTGACGGCCGAACTGACGGCGCTGGGCGCGCGAGTGTCCGTCGTGGCCTGCGACGCCGCCGACGCCGACGCCCTCGCCGCGCTCCTCGCGTCGGTGCCGGCCGCGCACCGGCTGACCGGCGTGGTGCACACGGCGGGCGTCCTGGACGACGGGCTGGTCGGGACCCTCACCCCGGAACGGCTGCACGCGGTGCTGCGGCCCAAGGTCGACGCCGCCTGGAACCTGCACCGGCTCACCCGGCACCTGGAGCTGGACGTCTTCGTCCTGTTCTCCTCGATCGCCGCCGTGGTGGGCGGGCCCGGCCAGTCCAACTACGCCGCCGCCAACCAGTTCCTGGACGCGCTGGCGCAGCACCGGGCGGCCCTGGGGCTGCCCGCCGTCTCCCTCGCGTGGGGTCTGTGGGAGCAGAGCGGCGGCATGAGCGGGCACCTCGGCGAGGCCGACCTGCGCCGGATCGCGCGCAGTGGCTTCCGGCCGGTCGCCCAGGACCGGGGGCCGGCCCTGTTCGACCTGGGGCTCGGGCTCGGGCGGGCGGCGGTCGTCGCCTCGCCGGTGGACGTGTCCGCGCTGCGCGCCCAGGAGGGACGGGTGCCGGCGGTCCTCGGCGGGCTCGTGCGCCGGCCGTCGCGGCGGGTGGTCCCGGCCGCCGGGCAGACGCCGGACTCACTCGCCGGGCTGCTGGCCCGGCTCGACGGCGCGGAGCGGGAGCAGGCCGTCCTTGAGGCGGTGCTCGGGCAGATCGCGGCCGTCCTCGGGCACGCGGACACCTCGCGGATCGAGGCGGACCGGCCGCTGCCCGCGCTGGGCTTCGACTCGCTGACGTCCGTGGAGCTCCGCAACCGGCTCGGCGCGCTGACCGGCGTCCGGCTGCCCGCGACCGTGGTGTTCGACCACCCGACGGCCGCCGGTCTCGCCGCGTTCGTGTCGACGCGGGTGTCCGGCGGTCCGGCCCCGGACGGGGCCGCGGACCCGGCGCTGCCGGACTTCGCCGCCGACGTGCGGCTGGCCGACGACATCCGGCCCGCCCAGGAGGTCGTACGGGTCTGCGCGGACCCGCGGGAGATCCTGCTGACCGGGGCGACGGGGTTCCTCGGCGCCTTCCTTCTTCGGGACCTGCTGCGGACGACGCGGGCGCGGGTGCACTGCCTGGTGCGGGGCGCCGATCCCGAGGAGGCGCTGGCCCGGCTGCGGGCCAACCTGGAGTGGTACCGACTCCTGGACGGGATCGACGAAGAGCGGGTGTCGGTCGTGCTCGGCGACCTGGAGCAGGAGCGGCTGGGGCTGTCCGAGGAGAGGTTCGACGAGTTGGCCCGTACGGTCGACGTCGTCTACCACAACGGGGCGCGGGTGCACTGGCTCCAGCCGTACGCGGCGCTGAGGGCGGCGAACGTCGCCGGGACCGAGGAGGTCCTGCGGCTGGCGGCGCGTCACCGGACGGTGCCGGTGCACCACGTCTCCACGGTGGGCGTCTTCGACGGGGTGCGGGAGCCGGGGGTGCCGTTGAAGGTGACCGATCCGACCGGCCCCGCCGAGGCCCTGCCCAGCGGTTATCTGCAGAGCAAGTGGGTGGCCGAGCAGCTCGTGGGAGCCGCGCGGGAGCGGGGGCTTCCGGTGTCCGTGTACCGGGTGGACGTGATCTCCGGGGACACCGTGAACGGGGCATGCCAGACACGGGACTTCGTCTGGTTGACCCTCAAGGGCATCCTGCAGTCGGGGGCGGCCCCGACCGGGGTCGGCGGGCGGTTCCACCTGCTGCCGGTCGACTACGTCAGCGCCGCGATCACCCGTCTCTCGCGGAGCGACGCCGGGGGCGGGGCCGGCGGCGGGGCCGGGACAGGGACCGGGGGCACCTTCCACCTCTTCAACCGGAGCGCGCTGAGCCTGGACGAGTGCGTGCGGTTCCTGCGCGATCTCGGGTACGTGCTGGGTGAGCGGGACCCGGAGGAGTGGAGCGCGGGGGTGCGGGCGGACCGGGACAACGCACTGCGGCCGCTGCTGCACGCCTTCGAGATGATGACCTCCGACACGGACGCCTTCTATCCGCCGATCGACGTGTCGGGGACCGAGGAGGCGCTCGCGGGCAGCGGGATCGACTGCCCGCCGCTGACCGCCGAACTCTTCGCGCGGTACGTGGAGTTCTTCGTCGAAGCGAGGCACTTCCCGGCGGCTCCGCGCCGGGATCCGGTCACGGCCTGACCGGGCGGACGGGCGGCACCGGGGCCGGGGCGCGCGAGGCGCCCCGGCCCCGGTGGTCGTTCAGCCGGCGGCCCGGACGGCGGGTGCGGGGGTCCGACAGGGGAAGGCCCGGCGGTAGTCACTGGGTGAGACGCCGATGTGGATGTTGAAGTGCCTGCGCAGGTTGGTGGCGGTGCCGAGGCCGCTGAACTCGCTGATCTTCTCGATGGGCAGGTCGGTGGATTCGAGGAGGCTCTGGGCGCGGGCGAGCCGCTGGTTGAGGAGCCATTGCAGCGGGGTCGTGCCGGTGACCGACTGAAGGCGCCGGAAGAAGGTGCGGGGGCTCATGCCGGCGCGCCGTGCCAGCTCCTCGACGGACAGTGGCTGGTCGAGGTTCTGGGTGGCCCACTGGAGGACCGGGCTGAGGCTGTCGTTGTCGGAGACGGGCACGCTCAGGTCGATGAACTGGCTCTGGCCGCCCGGCCGGTGGGCGGGGACGACCATGCGGCGGGCCAGCTGGTTGGCAACGTGGGCGCCCAGGTCGCTGCGGACGATGTGCAGACACAGGTCGAGGCCGGCGCTGAGGCCGGCGCTGGTGAGGACGTCGCCGTCGTCGACGTAGAGGACGGTGTCGTCGACCTCGACCTCGGGGAAGCGCTTGGCGAGCGTCGCGGTGTGCATCCAATGGGCGGTGGCCCGGCGGCCGTTCAGGATTCCGGCCTCGGCGAGCGCGAAGGCGCCGTTGCACAGGGACACCATGCGGGCGCCGCGGTCGGCCGCGGTGCGCATGGCGTCGAGGAGGACGGGGGGCAGGGGGCTGCGCTCGTGGACGACGTCGTCCGGTACGGACGGGACGATCACGGTGTCCGCGTCGGCGAGGTCCGCCAGGCCGTGAGGCGTGGTGAGCGCGAAGCCGTACCCCTGTCCGGGCGTCCCGGGCCGGTCGGCGCACAGCCGCAGGTCGTACCAGTCGGTGGAGAGGTCTGGTTGGGGAGTCCCGAACACCGAACATGCGATGCCCAGTTCGTAGACATCCCCGACAGGGATGTTGGTGTTGTCGATCACTGCGATGGCAACCGTTCCCACACTCATGCGCCCAGCCTACGACAGCGGCAGGAATTTTTCGCCCGACGTCACTCCTGCCACTGTCGGCGGCAGGGGGCCGGTGGGACCGTGGAGATCAACCTGATGCGAACCACGTCTGCGGAGCACGTCTCCGCGCCGGTTACCCAAGGAGTAGGGACCCCTGATGGACAGCGGACAGGTCGACCACAACCCGTCGCCCGCCGAACGGACCGGCGACCCGGGGCCCGATCCCCGGAGATGGAAGGCCCTGGCCCTCCTGTGCGCGGCCTACTTCATGGTGATCGTCGATTCACAGATCGTGATCCTGGCACTGCCCGACATCGAGACCGAGCTCGGCTTCTCCGAGGGCGGCGTCCAGTGGGTGCTGAGCGCCTACCTCCTCAGCTTCGGCGGCCTGCTGCTCTTCGGCGGCCGGACCGCGGACCTGCTGGGCGGCCGGCGGATGTTCATGGTCGGCACCGTGCTCTTCCTGGTGACGTCCGTGGTCTGCGGCCTCGCCTGGAGCAGTGAGGTGCTGGTCGTCACCCGCATCGTCCAGGGCGTCGCCGCCGCCATCATGGCGCCGACGGCGATGGCCGTGCTGATGACGATGTTCGGCGAGGGCTCCGAGCGGAACCGGGCCCTGGGCATCTGGACCGGCATCGGCGCCTTCGGCGCCACCGCGGCCCTGCTGATCGGCGGCCCGATCACCGAGGGCCTCGGCTGGGAGTGGATCTTCTTCATCAACATCCCGATCGCCCTGGTGGTCCTGGCGCTCGGTCCGCGTCTGCTGCGCGAGACGCCGATCAGCCAGGGACGACGCTCCTTCGACCCGGCCGGCGCCGTGGCCGCCACCGCCGCCATCGCCCTGCTGATCTACGCGATCGTCGAGGCGCCCGCGGTCGGCTGGGGCTCCCCCCGGACCCTCGGCCTGCTCGTCGCGTCCCTCGTCCTCATCGGCATCTTCTGCGCCATCGAGCAGCGCGCCGCGAACCCGCTGGTGCCGCTGCGAGTCTTCCGCACCCCCGGCCTGGTGGGCGGCAACCTGATGATGCTGCTGGTCGCCATGGCCACCTACGGCGGCGCCTTGATCACCTCGCTGTACGCGCAGCGGGTGCTCGGCTACTCGGCGGTGTTCTTCGGCCTGAGCACGGCGATCTACTCCTTCATGTCGATCGTCGGTTCGAACATCAGCGGCCCGGTGGCGACCCGCTTCGGCTTCAAGCCGGTCGCCGTGGTCGGCACCGTCCTGCTCGGCACGGGCACCCTGCTGCTCTCCCGGGTCTCCGCCGACGGCGACTACTTCGGCGACCTCTTCTGGGGCCTGCTGATCTTCGGCTCCGGCATCGGCACGACGGTGGTGGCCTCCTCCATCGCGGCGCTCAGCGGCGCCCGGGAGGGCGAGTCCGGACTCGCCTCCGGCATCAACAACTCGGTCTTCCAGATCGGCGCGGCGCTCGGCATCGCGGTCTGCTCCAGCATCTCGCTGGCCTTCACCTCCGGCGGCACCGAGCGCGTCGCCCTGACCGAGGGCTACCAGGCGGCCTTCCTCTCCACCGCGGTGATGGCCGGCGCCTGCCTGCTGATCGCCCTGGCGCTGCTGCTGGTACGCAAGTCCCGGCCAAGCGATCAGCCGGAAACCGGACAGTCCGGCGCGGAACGTCCGACTCCGGCGGCCGTCCGGGATTGAATCCCCCTTGCGGGGTGAAAGATCACCCATGGTGCGGCTCCGGCGACGCCGGGGCCGCACCGCCATGGACCGGTCCCTGACGTGACGTCAAGACGGGCCGCGCCACTCGCACTTCCGCTCCCCGCCTGCCGGGGAGTCGCACCCACATACCGATCGGAAAGACAGCTATGACCAATTCGTGGCCCGAACTCGTGACCGCGGCAGCCGCCGAGACCACCGCCGTCCTGGAGAAGGGGGCGGACCAGAGCTGGCGAGTGAAGGCGGGCGACCTCGACTGGAGCTGCCGGGCGACCCTCGACCACATCGCGCTCGGTGTCGTCGGCTACGCGGGTCTCCTCATCGCCCAGCCCACGGACCGCTACATCACACTGTTCGCCTCGATCGACGAGGGGGCGCCGATCGTCAGCGGCCTGGAGGGCATCCGCATCTCCGGCGCCATCCTGGCCTCGGCGGTCCGCGAGGCGTCGCCCGAGGTCCGCGCCTGGCACCCGTACGGCCACTCCGACGGCCCCGGCTTCGCGGCCATGGGCGTGCTGGAACTGACCGTGCACGCCCGGGACATCTGCCGGGGACTCGGCTTCGACTGGGCGCCCTCGGACGAGATGGCGGCACCGGTGGTCGAGCGGCTCTTCCCCGACGCCCCGACCGGATTCGGCGCCTCCGACACGCTCCTGTGGTGTACCGGGCGCATGGAACTCCCGGGTCTGCCGCGCCGCAGCGGCTGGAAATGGAATGGCACCGTGCGCTGATTCCAGACCACCCGGAAAAACCGGCCGGCCGGTATAGTCGCCGAAATTCAGTACACACCCCCCGGAGCGCTCCCGTCAGGGCCCCGGGGGTGCTCGTGACGCCCCGGAAAATGTCTCGGGATGTGGCCGGTTAGCGATTCGTTACCGAATGAGGGGCCGCCCGTACTAGCCTTCTGGACGCCCCTTGGAGAGCCCATACAAATGACGTCCAGTATCCCACGGTGGAGGCTCGATGACCATTCACGTAACGCCCCCGAAACTTTTTGGGTCCGAGTACTATCAGGATCCCTACCCGATATTCTCCTGGCTCCGTGACAATTCCCCGGTGCACGAATTCAGGTTCCCCGTCGGAGACGTCCCGATGTGGATCGTGAGCCGCTTCGAGGACGTGCACGCCCTACTCGGCGACCAGCGCTTCAGCAACGACGCGGCGGCGTGGGCGGCCCAGGAGTTCAAGGACGCGGGACTCGTGTACGCGGAGGGCACGCCGGTCGAGCGGATCCTCACCGTCCTGGACCCGCCGGACCACACCCGGGTCCGCCGGCTCGCGATGAGCGCCTTCACCCCCCGGCGCACCGCCCAGTGGGAGGAGCCGACCACCCGCATCGTGGCGGCCGCGCTGGACCGGCTGGCGGTGCAGGACGAGCCGGACGTCATGACGTACGCGAGCGCGGTGCCCGCCGAGGTCATGGGCGAGATCATGGGCATCCCGCTCGCCCGCTTCCAGGAGATGCTGCACGCGATCGAGCGGGCCTTCTCCTCCGACCCGGACTTGCAGGACGACGCCACCCGCGCCTTCGAGGAGATCAGCGCCTACGGGCGGGCGCTCATCGAGGAGAAGCGGCGGAACCCCGGCGGGGACCTCACCTCCAGCCTGATCGCCGCCCGGGACGGCGACGACCGGCTCAACGAGGCGGAACTCGTCGCCATGGTGGCCCTCATGATCATGGTGGGCCTCGACACCACGCGGAACCTGATCGGCTCGGCCGTCCTCGCCCTGATCGACCACCCCGACCAGCGGAAGCTCCTGGCCGACCAGCCGGAGCTGATCGGCTCGGCGGTCGAGGAGTTCCTGCGCTTCGAGGGCGCCCTGACGATCGGCCTCTTCCGCTTCGCCAAGGAGGACGTCGAGATCGGCGGCGTACGACTGCCGGCCGGCGCCCCCGTGATCGCCGCCCTCCAGTCCGCCAACCGCGACCCGAGGCGCTTCGAGGACCCGGACCGGCTGGACATCACCCGGAGCGGCCCCCGCCACCTGGGCCTCGGCCACGGCCTGCACAACTGCCTCGGCGCCGCCCTGGCCCGTCTCGAGTCCGCCATCGCCATCCCCGCCCTCTTCGAGCGCTTCCCCGACCTGCGGCTCGCCGTGCCGCGCTCGGAGCTGGCCTACAACGAGACCTGGCTGCTCCGCAGCCTGACCTCCCTCCCCGTCGTCCTGCACGCCGATGGGCAGCGCTGAGACCGGCGGCGGAAGGAGGACCGGAATGACGAGGACGCTGAGCGTCGACCGCCGGGAGTGCGGCGGCTCCGGACTGTGCGCGGCCGTCGCGCCCGCGCTGTTCCGGCTGGACGACGAGGGCTTCGCCGAGGTGCTGAAGACCGGACTTTCCGATCCCGACGAAATAGCGGAAGCGGAGGGTGTCATTTCCTGCTGCCCGATGGAGGCGATCGGATTGACGGACGAGTAACCCTGCACCTGGCCCCGCTGCGCGTTGTGCCGCCGTCGGCACAACGCGCAGCTTTGCGTCACCTCGACGAATTCCACGCGAATGTGACGAACATCTCCGGCCGGTATGTGCAGCGCCCCTTTTCGGACCGTACACTGAGATTGTTGCGCCGACTCGACCAGTTGACATCGCATGCCGCCACTCGGGTGCGAGATCTTTTGTACGCATTTCCTCAAAGCAGCCATGTGGGATTCACGTAAAGGCGAGGGGTATGCAGTTTCGAGTTCTAGGTCCACTTGAAGTCATGGTCGGCGGCCAGTCCGTCGCACTCGGGGGAATGAGGCAGAGGGCCACACTCGGATTCCTACTCCTCCAGCCCAACCGGGTGGTGGCGACGAGCCAGCTCCTGGACGCGCTCTGGCCCGTCGACGAGGCGCCCGTGTCCGCACGGCAGATCCTCCAGAACGCCGTGTGGGGCCTGCGGAGCGTGCTCTCGTCCACCGCTCTGGTGACCCAGGCCCCCGGTTACGTCCTGCGGGTCGACCCCCAGGGGATCGACCTCTTCCGCTTCTACGCCCAACTGAAGTCCGGGCGGGCCCAGTTGGCCGCGGGATCGCCCCACGCCGCCGCGCAGACCCTGCGCGGCGCGCTGGACCTGTGGCGGGGCGTCCCGATGGCCGACCTCGTCGAGGCCGGCATCAGCTGGCCCGAACTCACCTCCCTCCAGGCCGTCCGTCTCGACGCCATGGAGGACTACTTCGAGGCGGAACTCGCCTCCGGCCGGCACCACGCCGTCATCGGCGAACTGAAGGCCATGGTCGAGTCGGAGGTCCTGCGGGAACGCTCCTGCGCCCAGCTGATGCTGGCCCTCTACCGCTGCGGCCGGCAGGCCGACGCGCTCAACGTCTACGCGCACGTGCGGTCGGCCCTCGTCGACGAACTCGGCCTGGAGCCCAGCCGCGAACTCCAGAACCTCCAGCGGGGCATCCTCGCCCACGACCCCGCGCTCGCCACCCCGGGGGTCTCCTCCCCCGGCGAGCCGTGGCAGACCCGGGGCCGGGAGGCCTCCCCCCGGAAACCCCCGGTGCTCTTACGCGGGGCGCCCGCCGCGCGAACAGAACTCGCGTCCACGGCGCCGACACCCTCCCCGCACCGCGCCCCCTCTCCCGTACCCCCGCTCTCCCCCGTACCCCCGCACTCTCCCGTACCCGCCCTCTCGCCCGCCCCCGCCCCCGCTCCCGTGTCCTCCGCCGCCCCGGTCCCGCCCGAACGGCACCTGAGACCCGGCGCCGGATCGGCGAGACGCACCCAGACCAGCGTCGTCCTCATCCGCACCCGCTTCAGCCCGGCCGCGATCAGCGCCGCCGGCGGCGACGCCGACGCACTGCTCGTCGACACCCTGGGCCGGGTCGAGCAGACGATCGAGTCCTTCGACGGTACCGTCGTCACCTCCATCGGATCGACCACGATGGCCCTCTTCGACTCCCGGGGCACCGCCCAGGACGACGCGGAACGGGCCGTGCAGGCCGCACTGTCGGTCAGGGACGGCCTCGCCGAACCCACCGCCGGCCCCGCCGGCCCCGGCCCCGAGGTCCGGGTGGCCATCTCCACCGGAGAGGCCCTGGTCCGCACCCGCCCCGGCGTCGTGGGCACCACCTCCGTCACCGGCACCCTGCTCGACCAGTGCCAGACCCTGCTGGAACACGCCCCCGACCGCGAGATCCTGGTCTGCGACCGGACCCGGCGGGCCGTCCGCGGCGGCTTCGTCTACCACCGGGGCGAGGCCCCCGAGTCCTGGTGCGTCCAAGGCTCCGGCGAACCTCTCGACAGCGCCGACCGCGAATGCGAACTCCAGCTGCTGCAGAGCGTGTTCTGGCGCTCCCAGCGCCGCAGCACCCCGCAGATGGTGACGATCCTCGGCGAGCAGGGCAGCGGGAAGAACCGTCTCGCCACCGAGTTCTCCGAGTGGATCCCCACCCAACTGGCCCGGGCCCGCTGTCTGGTCGGCTCCGTCCGCCCCGCCCTGCGCGGGGGACCGGGCGCCCTCCAGGCCGAGATGCTCTCCGCGTACTGCGGCATCCTGCCCGACGACCCGGCCGAGGTGATCCGGCGCCGTGTCGACATCGCCGTCGACGGCCTCCCGCTCTCCGCGGCACACGCCGACCGGATCCGGGCCGGACTGTGCGACCTGCTCCTGTACGGCTCCCAGGACTCCCCCGGCCCGGACGGCGCCGACGCCGAGGCGTCCTCCCGCAGCTGGGTCCAGTTCATGGAGGCGGTCGCCCGCGACCAGCCGCTGGCACTCGTCTTCGAGCAGGTGCACCGGGCCGACGACCGGCTGCTCGACTTCGTCGAGGGGCTCAGCGAGTGCTTCGGCCCGGTGTCCGTGCTGGTGATGGCGACCGCCAGGCCCAAACTGCTGCGGCGGCGGCCCGGATGGGGCGCCGGCCGGCTCCACACCACCACGATCACCCTCGAACAGGAGCCACCAGCGCTGTCCGCCCGGCGGTGCCGGTACGCGATCCCCGGTTTCGCCCGGGATCTGGCGAACGTGAGCCCCGGCGGCGGCCTCCACCCGGCCGGACAACGGGCCTGACACCCGGATCCGCGAACGCCGGAACCGCGAGCACCGGAACCGCGAACGCCGGGTGTCCTCGGGGGGCTCCCACTCCCCCCGAGGACACCCGGCGCGCGCTCAGGCCGACGGCAGCAACCGGGCCCCGTCCTGGTCGCGCAGGACCGCGCACACATCGAGCAGCGCCGCCTCAAGACGGCCGATCTCCTCGTCCGTGAGCAGCAGCGACGGCTCGAAGCGCAGGGTGTTCACCGCGCTCGCCGTGGGAAACGTCCGGATCCGGTGCTCCCGCAGCAGATAGCCGGCGACCGCGTAACCGAGGAATCCGGCGGCCGACAGGTCCCGGAGGACCGGCGACCCGGAATCCGCCTGGTCCGCGAACTCCAGGCCCAGCATGAGACCGCGGCCCCTGACCTCCCTGAGCACGGTGGGGAAGGCCCCGAGGACCGCTTCCAGTGCCCCGGCGAGCGCCCGGCCGCGCTCCGCCGCGACCCGGTACGCCCGCCCGTCCTCGGCCTCCAGCATGCCGAGGACGGTGAGCGCGATGTGGCAGGAGAAGCTGTCCTTGGCGAAGGTCGAGCTGTGCACGAGCTCGAACTCCTGGCGGTAGCGGGCCTTCCGTACGAGCATCACCGCCGCCTTGGCGACCCCGCCTCCGAGGCTCTTCGCCAGCGCGTAGTAGTCGCCCTTCAGACCGACGGCGGACCCGGCGAGGAAGGTGCCGGTCCGGCCCATGCCGCTCTGGATCTCGTCCACGACGACCGGGCAGTCGATCGCGGCGCACACCTCCTGGATCTCGCGCGCGAACTCCGGGGAGAGCACGTTGATGCCGCCCTCGCCCTGGATCGGCTCGACGAGGAAGGCGCAGAACACCGGGTGCTCGCGCTCCACGAGCTCCACGGTCCCGGCCGTGATCACCGGATCGAGCAGGACGGAGCGCTCGTTCTCGACCGTCTTGCGCAGGGCCTCGGGCCGGTCGAGAGGGACGAACCGGGCCTGGGCGGCGAGCGCGGTGAAGGGGGTGCGGTAGCCGGGGTTGTGGGTGAGCTGGACGCTGCCGACGAGCTTGCCGTGGAAGGACCCTTCGAGGGTCAGGAAGATCGGCGGCCGGGAGCGCTGGGTGTCGTTGTGCCGGGCGAGGGCGGTCAGGAGTCGTTCCCCATCGCGGCGGCCGTCGGCGGAGTCGTCGAGTCCGAGCCGGGCGAGGGCGTTCCCGGCGATCGTCGCGGTGCCGGCGGCGACCGCCGCGCGGACGGCGGCGGCGTGGACCTCGATCTCTTCGGCGAGGGCGGCGGCGCGCGCGCCCCGGTCCAGCTCGGCGTGTTTGACGGCCGCCTCGATCGCCTCCGCGCCGCTGTTGGCGAAGATCGTGAAGTACGGTTCCTCGTCGCCGAGTTCGCGGTGGATGATCCGGTTCAGTTCGGTGGCGACCCGGTTCGCGTAGGGGTGGCGGGAGAACTGGGCGTGGGTCGGGGTGCCCTGGTCCAGGAGTTCCTTGGCGCGGGCGGTGACGGTGGGGTGGTTGTGGCCGAACATCAGGGAGCCGTACCCGCCGGCGTAGTCGAGGACGCCGACCTCCCGGCCGTCGGCGTCGAGCCGGTAGAGCGTGTTGCCCTCGGCGCGCACGTACTCGACGTCGAGCCCCGCGGTGGCGAGCACCCCCCGCAGGTGCGGCTCCGCGAGTTCGAGTTCGGTGGAGTCGGAATTCATGACGCCCTCTTTTCCGGTTCGGTGGAGTCGGAGCGGACGCGCCGGTGGTCCCATCGGCGCACCGGAGAAGTGAATCCAATACCCGGTCATGCTCGGCTCATCACCGGATGCCCCGGGAAGATCGGAATCGGATTACCCCGTGATGAGAAGGCGCCGAAGCCGCTCGGCTACGTTGGAGGCGTTCCGCCTTTCCCTTTCCAGAAGGCCGGGCGTTCTTTCCATGATGGATTATCCGAGGGGGATCGTGTGAATTCCTTGCCCGTTCAGACAGAACCGGCCCCGGTCGGGCGAGAACCGCGTCCGGTGTCGCCCCAGGAGCTGCGCGGGACCATGTCCCGGTTCGCGACGGGCGTCGTTGTCCTCACCGTCGGGGGCGCCCGCCCCCACGGCATGACGGCCAACGCGTTCACCTCCGTGTCGCTCGATCCCCCGTCGGTGCTGTGCTGCGTCGCCCACAACGCGGTGATGCACGACGCCATCACGGGGGTCGGCGCCTTCGGGGTGTCGATCATGGACGCGGAACAGGAGGAGCTGGCGCGGTTCTTCGCTGACAAGAAGCGGCCCCTGGGTCCCGCCCAGTTCGAGGCCGTGGACTGGGCGCCGGGCCCCGTGACCGGCTCGCCGCTGCTCGCGGGGGCGCTCGCCTGGCTGGAGTGCGAGGTGACGGAGGGGTACGGCGTCGGGGACCACTCCGTGTTCCTCGGCGGTGTGGTGGGGGCGCGGCGTGGGGAGGGCGGCGACGGCCTGCTCTTCTTCGACGGCGGTTTCCACCGGCTGTCCCCCGGCGCCGCCCGCTGACGTCCCGCCCGTACGCGCCCGTACACCCCTGTACGCGCGTGTACGCGCGTGTACGCGCGTGTACGCGCCGTCCCGCAGCCGGTCCGGAGAGCACCCCGGCCCGTGCACCGCCCGGCAGGACCGGGGGTGCACGGGCCGTCTCCGTGCGGGGCGCGGTGGTTACGCGGCGTCGGGCAGCAGCGAGCCCGCCACCGGGCGGTCGACGGCCATCAGCCAGCGGCCGTCCTCCACCCGGCGCAGCACGTCGGTGCAGCGTCCCTCGAGGCGGACGGGCTCACCGTCGGGGCCCGTGCTGTCGATGCGGAACTCCACGCCGATCAGGGCCACGTCACCGGCCACGTACGAGTGCGTGACGCGGGCCTCAAGGGTGGGCTTGACGGACAGGAACTCCTGGAACCACTTCAGGCGCTCGGCGCCGGTGAGCGGGCTGCCGGAGAAGTTCGATATGGCGTCAGCGCGGTAGAGGCGGTCGAAGAGCGCCCCGTCACCGGAGTTGAAGACCTGGAGGAAGATGTCGTTCTGGGTCTCGGTGTCGGACGTCAGGTCCGGCTTGTCGGGGTCGATGTGGACGGTCATGGCGGATCGTTCTCCACTCTCACTCGGTCGACTGGTCGGAGGGGACGGACAGGAGGCGGGCGCGGGCCGGCCTAGAGGAAGTCGGTCTGCGGGTCCAGGCCCAGCAGGACCCGGCCCTGGAGCTCCAGGTTCGCGTTGATCTGCACGAGGGCGTGCAGGGAGAAGCCCTGGATGTCGCGGTGGAAGCGCTGGAAGGGCACGCTGCGCTGGATGACGCTGCCGCCGCTGGCGGTGAACAGCAGCTCCACCGCCTCCTTCGCGAGCTGGGCGGCGTAGTTGGCCTGGCCCCGGACGATCGCCTTCTCCTCCAGGGTCGGCTGCTCGCCCGCGTCGGCGCGCTCCTGGAGGAGGGTGAGCCACACCTGGGCCATGCTCTCGGCGGCGGTGATCTTGTTGGCGGCGGTGGCGACCTGGACCTGCGTCAGCGGGTGCTGGGTCTGGTCCTCCCACTGCGTGTAGGTGATGGGGCGTCCGGGCAGCCGCTCAAGGAACAGCTCGTACGCGCCCCGGGCGATGCCGGTGAAGACGGCGGCGCACTCGGCCATGACGAAGCTCAGCAGGCCGTAGTTCCGGCCGGTGGCGCCGGTGTTGGAGCGGTCGCCGGTGGAGCTGAACATCACCTCCTCGAAGGTGACGACGTGGTGGGCCGGGACGAACACGTCCTCGATGGTGGTGGTGCAGCTGCCGGTGGCCGCGCCGGCGGAGACGTGCCAGTCGTCGGCGATGGTCATCTCGGACATCGGGACGATGGCCATGACCTCTTCGCTGGTGCCGTCGGGGTGCTCCAGCATCGCGGCGGTGAAGTTCCAGTCCGCGCCCCGGCACCCCGTGTTGAAGCGCCAGCTGCCGCTGATGCGGTAGCCGCCCTCGACCGGGGTGACCTTGCCGGAGGGGGCGAAGGCGCTGGAGATGCGGACGTCGCCGTGGGCGAAGATCTCCTCCTGGGCGCGGTCGGGGTAGAGGGTGGCCGTCCAGGCGCTGGTCGTCCAGACCATGGTGACCCAGCCGGTGGAGGGGCAGCCCCGGGAGATCTCGGCGATGACCCTGGCCTGGTCGGCGAGGCCGAGGTCGAGGCCGCCGAACCGCTCGGGCACGGCGATGCGGAAGACGCCGGCCTTTTCGAGGAGGGCGAGGTTCTCGTCCACGATCCAGCGCTGTTCCTCGGACTTCTGGCCGTTCTCGCGAAGGGTCGGGATGATCGCCCGTACCGCTTCCAGGACGGATTCCACCTTGCTGTTCGTGGACATTTCCGGGTCCCTCTCTCTTTCACGATGACGATGAAACGGTGTGGACGAATTACGGGATGTGCGCCTGGCGAGCTAGAAGGAAAGCGCCTGTCCGGCGGCCCTGAGGCCGGATTCGATAGCGCCGTCGATGTATCCGCTCCAGCCGTCGGCGATGTCACTTCCCGCGAAGGCGATCCGGCCGTGCGGGCGCCCGAGCGAGGGGTGGAGCGTGGTGAGCTGGCCGGGCTTGAGGAAGGTCCAGCCGCCGCGCGCGTAGGGGTCGGTGCCCCAGTTCTGGACCCGGACGTCGATGATCTCCAGTTCCGGGCCGAGCAGGCGGACCGCCCGGCGCACGGCGGCCCGGTCGGTGGGGTCGAAGGACGGGTCGACGCTGAAGCCGACGAACAGCCGGCTGCCGTCGGGCAGGAGCTGGTCGGGTATCAGCAGGGAGATCGGGGAGCCCTCCGCGCCCTGGGCGTAGCAGTGTCCGGCCGGGGTGCGGGCGTGGATCCACAGCTTGGTGGCGTGGGAGACGGCCAGCCCCTGGGCGGAGGCGGTGGCGTGGGCCTCCGGGAGGCCGGGCCGGAAGGCGATGGTCCGCCACATGTTGGCGGGGACCGCCAACACCACGGCCGGGGCGTGGAAGACCTGGCCCGAGACTGTGGTGACCCGGACCGGTCCGGGGTACGTGCCGCCGTCCTGGTCGACGGCGGCGACGGGCGAGCCGAGCAGCAGCTCGGGGGCGCCGTCGTCGAGGATGGCCTTCAGGAGCCGGTGGGTGCCGTGTTCGACCCGCCGGGTGTCGGCGCGGCCCAGGCCCTCGTTGCTCCAGCCGGCGAGGGCCCAGCGGCGGGCCAGCGCGGTCAGGGCGCCCTCGGCGCTGGAGCCGCCGGAGAGGGTTCCCGTCTGTCCGGTGACGAGGAGTTCGTCGGCCGGGGTGAGCCGCAGCTCGTCGAGGCGGTCGCGGAGCGAGCGCTGGTCCAGGTCGCGCAGCAGGTCGGCGCGGTACAGCGGTTCGTAGGGGCGCTCGAAGTAGGTGCGCGAGCCGTCGAAGACCGGCTCGTAGGCCCGGCCCATCAGGCCGAAGCCCTCTTCGGTGGCGTACTCGCGGGGCCCGTCGGGGGTGGGGAAGAAGGTCCGCTCGGGCGGGGCGTCCTCTGTGAGCGGGATGCCGTAGCGGGCGAGTTCCCTGGCGATGTTCGGCTGGAGGGTCGGTTCGACCCAGGTGCCGCCGAATTCGACCGTCCGGCCGGCGAAGGTGCCGGTCCAGGTGCGGCCCCCGATGCGGTTCCTGGCCTCGAGGACCAGGGTTCTGGCGCCCGCGGCGGCCAGTTCGCGGGCGGCGGTGACCCCGGCGAAGCCCGCGCCGACAACGATGGCGTCGTACCGGAGGCAGGTGTCGTCGGGGGCGGTGCCCCGGCGCGGTGCGGCGGCGGCCCGGGGGGCCGTGCCGAGTACGGCGAGCGCGGCGGCGGCCGTGACGACGGTCCGTCGCGACGGCCCGCGTCCCCGCCCGTCGCCCGCCGTGTGGCCCGCCGTGTCGTCCGTGGTGTTCATCGTGGAGTGCCCCTCGCGGTCGTGAACGTTCGAAGAACGGCCCCGCCGCTGTGGTGCGGCAGGGCCACCGGTCCGGCGGCTCAGACGCTGTCGCCGTACGGGTCGTCCACGGCGTAGCGCCACACGCCCGCGTCGTCGCGGCGCAGCACGTCGACGCCGACGCCGGTGAGGAGCTCGGGCTCACCGTCGTCGGTGGTCGTGGCGATCGACCAGTCGACGATCAGGAGCGCGGTGTCGCCGGTCACGTAGGAGTGCCGGGTCTTCGTGTGGATCTTGGGCTTGCGGGCAAGGAACTCCTCCACGGAGGCGCGGCGCTCATCGCCGGCGAGGGGCTTTCCGGGCTCCCAGACCGCGACAGCCTCGTTCGTGTACATGGAGTTGACGGCGTCGGCGTCCCCGGAATTGAAGGCACGGACGTAGCGATCGGTGTGCTCTTCCACTTCACGGGCGAGTTCCCGCCTGTCTATTGCGGCCATCGGGATGCCGCTCCTTCCCATGGATGTACGGACCAATGGATGTACGGAATGGATGGGCTCGGTGCTGTGGCCAGAACGTATCCGGGGCGGGCTCATCCCCCGTTCATCCCGGGGAATTACCACTCCATGACTCCGCCTTGAGTCGCGGCGGCGACGCTACGGAGATGAACGGTGAATGGTTCAGGAGCTTCGCCCCGGCGGCCGGGGACGCGGCCCGGCTGATCTGCTTCCCGCACGCGGGCGGCGCGGCGAGCGCGTACTTCGCGCTGGCCCGGGCGCTCGCCCCGCACGTCGAGGTGGTGGCCGTGCAGTACCCGGGGCGGCACGACCGGCGGCGCGAACCGGCCGTCACGGATCTGCGGCTGCTGGCCGGCCTGGTCACGGAGGCGCTCGGCGTGCCGGACCGGCCGTACGCCCTGTTCGGGCACAGCATGGGGGCGATCGTGGCGCATGAGACTGCGCGGCTGCTCGCGGGGCGGCCCGGTCCGGGGCCGCTGCGGCTCTTCCTGTCGGGGCGCGGCGCCCCGTCGGCCGCCCTGCGCGAGACGGGGCCGCGCGACGACGCGGCCCTGCTCGCGGAGATCCGCCGACTGGGCGGCACGGACGGGGCCAGGCTCGACGATCCCGACCTGCTGGAGCTGGCGCTGCCGGTGTTACGGGCCGACTACGCGGCGCTCGGCGGCTACCGCTGGACCGGGGGGCCGCCGCTGGACACCCCGGTGAGCGTGCTGGTCGGCGCGGCCGATCCGCTGGTCCCCCCCGGGCGGGCGGAGGCGTGGCGGGAGCACACGACGGGACCGTTCGAACTGCGGGTGTTCCCGGGCGGCCACTTCTACCTGGGTGACGCGACGGAGGAGGTGGCCGGGCTGGTGACTGCGGCGCTCACGGCCGGGGTCGCCTGATCACCTCCACCAGGCTGGCGAAGCTGTCCTGGCCGTGTCCGGCGGCGATGGCGCGTTCGGTGAGTTCCTTGATGGTCCGGGGCAGAGCGCTGTCGATGCCGCCCTGTTCGCTGGCGTGGATGACGTGGTCCATGGTCGCGGTCTGGGTCAGCAGGGTGGCGTCGGCCGGGTAGCGGCCGGCGTCGATCTGGTCGGCGTAGGCGGTGAGGTAGCCGCTGACGGTGGACAGCCACCGGTTGCCGACCCGGGTGAAGACGGCCGCGTCGACGTTCTCGGTGCCGACGAGCGCGGTCGCGTGGACGAAGCCGCTCATGGTCGCCCACATGAGGCCGAGCAGGGCCACGTCGTAGACGGAGGCGAGGCCGGCGTCGGCGTCCAGGTAGGCGGTGCCGCCGCCGAGGGCGGCGAGGGTGTCCCGGTGGGTGTCGTAGGCGGCGCGTGCGCCGCTGTAGAGGAGGACGGTGCCGGGGTCACCGACGCCCTGGGGTACGGACATGACGGCGCCGTCGAGGTAGCCGATGCCGTGTTCCTCCGCCCAGCGGGCGCTTTCGCGGGCCTGTTCGGGGGTGCCCGAGGTGAGGTTGACCAGGGTGCGGCCCGCGAGCCGGCCGGTGAGCGGGGCGAGGACGGCGCGGACGGCGTCGTAGGTGGACAGGCAGACCAGGACGAGGGGGGAGGCGTCGACCGCCTCGTCGGGGGTGGCCGCCGCCGTCGCGCCGTCGGCGAGGAGGTCCCCGTCCTTGCCGGTCGAGCGGTTCCAGACCGTGGTGGCGTGGCCCTCCTTGAGGAGGGCGCGGGCGAGGGCCTGGCCCATCAGTCCGAGGCCGAGGACGGTGACCGGGGTGCGGGGGGCGTCATGTTCAGTGCTCATGTGCTCGTTCTCTCGTTGCTTGCGCCGTGTTGCGCTGCACGTCCGGTCGATGCTTCCGTCCGCCGCCGGAGAGGGGAAAGGGGAATTCTTGACGCGATGCACAAAATTACTGCCGCACGAAAAGTGAGCCTCGAATTTGGATCATATGATTACTCGAATATGAGTCCGGGGTGTGCCCTTGGTGGTTCGATTTCCAGCGCAGCGAAACACCGTCAAGGAGGCACCATGAAAAGTACCTCTCGCCCGGACCCCGGACCGGCCGTGACTTACCTGCTCTTCGGCCGGGATTTCACCGAAGCGCTCACCGAGGGACTCCGCCGCTCCGCCCCCCTCCACGGCACGCCGAGACGCCCCGCCCCCTGCCCCGTCCGCCGCCCGAACGCGGCGTCCGCCCTGCTCCGGGAGTACGCCGAGTCGATCCTCCACGAGTACGCGGCGGCCCTGCCGCTCTCCCTGGGCCCCACCGACCCGCACCTGTGCGCCGCCTTCCTCGGCCGGGCCCGCCACGCCCTCGCCACGGCGGCCGACCCCTTCGCCCCCGCGGCCGACCGGCCCCCGGCGACCGCCACCCCCCACCAGGAACTCACCGCCGCCACCCTCCTCATCGAATGCGCGGCCCGCCGCCTGCCCACCGGCCCGCCCGGCGACGAAGCGGCCCGCGCCCTGGGCCAGGCCGTCCGGAACCCCCCGGCCCGGTGACCGGCCGCGCCGGGCCCGGCGCGGTCCGGACGGCCGGGGGACCAATTCCCGCCCTTGTCGTCCGGAATCCGCATTCGTCCTCGGCGGCGGGTGGACTTCGGTTATGACGAGCGCGTCATGCCGACCTTCCGCACGCTCGACCGCCAGCGTTCGGCCCGGCGTCCGCCCGTGGGCGACGCCGTCGTCCGGGCGGTCGCGGCTGCCCCGGCCGGGACCGTACGCGCCGCCGGGCCGCACCCGCCGAATCGTGCGCAGCACCGACAACCGGAGCGGAGTCGGCGACCTCCTCCCCCTTCGAGGCGTCCATACGGGCCGCCCGGGCGCCGTCGGCATGTCCATCGGCGACTACCTCGACGACGTCATGAACGGCTCGCCCGGCGCCACCCGGTCCACCATCGACGCCCTGCGCGCACTCGGCGTCTACGCCGCCGCCCCGGACACGGTCCTTGAGATCGGCCCCCCGGCCGGTACCTGGAGAAGACGCTGAAGGAGTGCGCGCCGAGCCGTTACGAGATCTACGAGACGGCGGCGCCCTGGGCCGCGTACCTGGTGGACACCTTCGAGGTGGTCGCCGGCCGACCTCGGACAGCAGCCTCGCCCCCACGGCCGACGGCAGCATCGACCTGACCTGCGCGTTCAGCTTGGTCGGGCCTCTTGCCTCGCGCTTTCATGAAGCGGGCTGTCCGACGGATGGCCAGGTAAGCGAAAAGTGCCTCTGACCAGCAAGAATGAGGATTGTCGAGGTCCTTGTTCCTGCCACCGTCGGAGGCACTTCCCAGGTGAAGAAGCGTATCGGGTCCTCTCCCCGCGTCCGCGTTGAGGGCGGCGGCCATGCGGTGGTGTCCCAGGCCGGGGCTGTACTGCTGGTCGAGACCATCCGCAAGGCCAAGCTGGACCAGGCGAT
This sequence comes from Streptomyces sp. NPDC055103, assembly GCF_053607625.1. Taxonomy (NCBI): domain Bacteria; kingdom Bacillati; phylum Actinomycetota; class Actinomycetes; order Kitasatosporales; family Streptomycetaceae; genus Streptomyces; species Streptomyces sp. NPDC055103. Next base: position 18,906 of record NZ_JBSGTX010000073.1, on the reverse strand, counting down.
ATCGGCTGCGCTGACGCCGTGGCGGCGTCCGAGGGCGGTGCGCGATCCGGGCAAGATCCTGCTGAACGTGGCCCTCGCGGTCGCGCTGGGCGGGGACTGCCTGGCGGATGTCGGGATGCTGCGGGCCGAGTCGGCCGTGTTCGGCCCGGTGGCCTCCGACCCGACCGTCTCCCGGCTCATCGACAGCCTCGCCGCCGCCGGCCCGAAGGCTCTGACAGCGATCCGGTCAGCACGGGCCAAGGTCCGCGAACACGTCTGGAAGCTGGCCGGGACCTCGTCGCCGGACACCACAGGACAGGTGATCGTGGACCTGGACGGAGTGCTGGTGCTGGCCCACTCCGACAAGCAGGACGTCGCCGCGACCTGGAAGAAGACCTACGGACACCACCCGCTGATGGGCTTCGTCGACCACGGACGCGGTGGCACCGGGGAGCCGGTGGCCGCCCTGCTGCGGCCCGGCAACGCGGGGAGCAACACCGCCGCCGACCACATCACCACCACCCAACTCGCCCTGGCCCAGATGCCGAAGAAGTACCGGCGTGGATGCCAGACGCTGATTCGTACCGACTCCGGCGGCGGGACGCATGAGTTCGTCGCCTGGCTCGCCCAGCGCGGGAGGTGGCTTTCGTACTCGGTCGGGATGACCATCACCGATGCAGTTCATCAGGCCGTGCTGAAGGTCCCCGCCCCGGCCTGGACGCCCGCCGTCGAGCCGGACGGCGAGATCCGCGACGGCGCCTGGGTCGCCGAACTCACCGGCGACGTCCTCAAGGGCTGGCCGCAAGGGATGCGGCTGATCGTCCGCAAGGAACGGCCCCACCCCGGCGCCCAGTTGCGCTTCACCGACGCCGACGGCCTGCGGCTCACCGCGTTCGCCACCAACACCACCGGCGTCCCGATCGCCGCACTCGAACTGCGGCACCGCCGGCGGGCCCGCGCCGAGGACCGCATCCGGGCCGCCCGCGCCACCGGCCTGCGCAACCTCCCCTGCACGACACCGCCCAGAACCAGATCTGGCTGGAGATCGTCCAGCTCGCCCTCGACCTGCTGGCATGGATGCCCATGATCGCCCTGACCAGCGAAACCCGCAGGTGGGAGCCCCGCCGCCTGAGGCTCCGCCTCTTCTCCGCCGCCGCCCAGATCGTCACGACCGCCCGGCGCCGGCACCTGAGATTCGCCCGCCACTGGCCCTGGACCGACGTGATCACCGCCGCCCTGGCACGACTCCACGCTCTTCCCATCCCCGGCCGACCAGCACGTTCCCGTCCCTGCAAAGCAGCACCACCCGACCGGAGCCGTGGAACCCGGCGCCCACCCGACGCGACAGCCGGGCCACCCGCCTGACCACCACCAGCCCGAACAACCGGAACGGCCCACCGAAGAAACTGACAGACCGTCACGAAAGATCGAGGCTGGAACCAGGCTAGAACTCCCGAATTGCGTCGAACCCAGGCAGCGACGTCGCAAAGAAACCGCGCAGACAGGCCCGCCAGGGAATCCGACTCCCTTCGAGGCCGAACCCTCGGTCCATCGGCAGCACCCCAGCACGAACCCAGCACGGTAGGGGTGAGCAGGGGTGACGACAGGTGATGAGGGGTCAGCCATCCCAGCACCATCCCAGCACGGGAAAACGCAAAGGGCCCGACTCCGAAGGGCCGGACCCCTTTCGACCTGCACGTTTGCTATATCACCGACGTGGCGATACAGACCCCGCTACACATTGAAGCGGAACTCCACGACGTCGCCGTCCTGCATCACGTATTCCTTGCCCTCCATGCGGGCCTTGCCCTTGGCGCGGGCCTCGGCGACCGAGCCGCATTCGACCAGGTCGGCGAAGGAGATGATCTCCGCCTTGATGAAGCCGCGCTGGAAGTCGGTGTGGATGACGCCGGCCGCCTCGGGGGCGGTGGCGCCCTTCTTGATCGTCCAGGCGCGGGTTTCCTTCGGGCCTGCCGTCAGGTAGGTCTGGAGGCCCAGGGTGGCGAAGCCGACGCGGCCCAGGGTGGCCATGCCCGGCTCCTCCTGGCCGACGGACTGGAGGAGCTCGAGGGCCTCGTCGTCCTCCAGCTCGATGAGCTCCTGCTCCAGCTTCGCGTTCAGGAAGATGGCCTCGGCGGGGGCGACCAGCGCGCGCTGCTCCGCCTTGAAGGCGTCGTCCGTCAGCTCGTCCTCGTCGACGTTGAAGACGTAGAGGAAGGGCTTCGTGGTGAGGAGGTGCAGCTCGTGGAGGAGGTCGCCCTGCTCCGTGCCCTTGGCGATGCCCTTCGAGAAGAGCGTGTCGCCCGCTTCGAGGATCTTCTTCGCCTCCAGGACGGCCGCGAGGACCGCGACCTTCTCCTTCTGGAGGCGGGACTCCTTCGTCAGGCGCGGCTCCGCCTTCTCGATCGACTGGAGGTCGGCGAGGATCAGCTCGGTGTTGATCGTCTCGATGTCGTCCTTGGGCGAGACCTTGCCGTCGACGTGGACGACGTTCTCGTCCTTGAAGGCGCGGATGACCTGGCAGATCGCGTCCGACTCGCGGATGTTCGCGAGGAACTTGTTGCCGAGGCCCTCGCCCTCCGACGCGCCGCGCACGATGCCGGCGATGTCGACGAAGTCCACCGTCGCGGGAAGGATCTTCTGCGAGCCGAAGATGCCCGCGAGGACGGCCAGGCGGGCGTCGGGGACACCGACGACTCCGACGTTGGGCTCGATCGTGGCGAACGGGTAGTTGGCCGCCAGCACGTCGTTCTTGGTCAGGGCGTTGAACAGGGTCGACTTGCCGACATTCGGCAGACCGACGATTCCGATCGTGAGCGACACGGTGGCGACTTCCTGAAGTGTGGACGGGGGGCCGATCCCCCAGTTTACGGGCGGGGCGAACCGGCCAGTGACGCCGACCTTCGGTCGATCTCGGGGGCAAGGTCACCCAAAGGGCGTGTCCCGGACCTGGTTCCCGCCCCCTCCCGACCTACGTTGGTCGTGTGGAGCAGCACAGGACAAGTCAGCCGCACGGTCGCCGACGGCCGCAGAACCCCGTCACGCCGCCGCCCGTGGCACCGCCCGGCGCGCTCGTGGAGGGCGCTGCCGTGTACCGCGTGACCGGCAGGGCCGGGCGGCGCGCCGGTGGCGCCCGCGTGGAGCGGGCCGGGGCCGCCGGAACGGCTGCGGCCGCCGTTCCCGGGCGCGGTTCCGGGCGTCCGCCGGGCACCAGGCCGGTGCCGCCCGTCGTCCTCGCCCTGCGCCGACTCCCCTCGCCCCGGCTCACCGGGCTCGGCGCCGGGCTGTTCGCCGCCGCCGTCATGCTGGTGATCGGTCTGCTCGACCGGCTGCTCCTCGACGGCTCCCCGCTCGTCTTCGGACTGCTGTTCCTGCCGGTCAGCGCCCTGACCGCGCTGTGGGTCCGTACCGCCGACCTCGTCACCGCCCCGATCAGCGTCCCCATCGCCTTCGCCGTCGGCGTCGTTCCCATCGCGGGCGGTACGGGTGGGCTCGGCGGCCAGGCCATGGCCGTCGTGACCGCGCTCGCCGTGCACGCTGGGTGGCTCTACGGCGGCACGCTCGTCGCCGGGCTCATCACGAGCTTCCGGAAGGTGCGGGACATGGGGCGCCGCCAGCAGCGCGCCGCCTCTGCCGCCTCTGCCGCCGCCCCGGCGGGTGGTAGTGCCGGTGGCCGTGGCGGTGCGGGTGGCGGTGGCGGTCGGGTGGTTTCCGGTGCGGGTGAGAAGCCGGGCGGACATCCCTCCGCGCCGGGGCGCCGACCCGTCGCGTAACGCCATCGCCTCGTGACGTAAAGCCGTCGCCCCGTCGCGTGACGCCGTCGCACGCCGCCGCCCCGTGGCGTGACCCGTCACGTCGCCCCGCCGCCCGCGTACAGGCCGGTGGACCGGCGGCCTCCGGGGGCGTCGCGTCCGCCCTCCGCCCCGGCTTCAGGCCTCGGTCGCCGCCATCGCCGCGCCCACGATGCCCGCGTTGTTCTGGAGCTCAGCCGGGACGATCTCCGCGCGGATGCCCTCGACGAGCGGGAGGAACTTGTCCGCCTTGCGGCTCACTCCCCCGCCGATGATGAACAGCTCCGGCGAGAACAGCATCTCCACGTGCGCGAGGTACTTCGTCAGCCGGCGCTTCGCCCAGTGCTCCCAGGTGAGGTCCTCGTCCTCCTTGGCCTTCGTCGAGGCCCGCGTCTCCGCGTCGTGGCCCTTCAGCTCCAGGTGGCCCAGCTCCGTGTTGGGGACGAGCCGGCCGTCGACGAAGAGGGCCGAGCCGATGCCCGTGCCGAGCGTCAGCAGGATCACCGTGCCCTTGCGGCCCCGGCCCGCGCCGAAGGTCATCTCCGCGACGCCGGCCGCGTCCGCGTCGTTCAGGACGGTCACCGGGAGGCCGCCGAGCCGCTCGCTCAGCAGCGTGCCCGCGTCGACACCGATCCAGGACTTGTCGACATTGGCGGCGGTGCGGATCGTGGAGCCCGTCACCACGCCGGGGAAGGTCACCCCCACGGGACCGGTCCAGCCGAAGTGCTCCACGACCTCCGCGACGCAGTCCGCCACACCGTCGGGTGTGGCGGGCTGCGGGGTCAGTACCTTGTGGCGCTCCTCGGCGAGCGCTCCGAGCGCCAGGTCCACAGGGGCGCCCTTGATGCCCGAGCCGCCGATGTCCACTCCGAAGACGTTCATGGACCCACGGTAAGGGCTGGGGCGGGGACTTACTCCTTGTGGCTTTGTGGCCGTGCGACCTTGTGAGTTACTCCGTGCCCGCGGTGGCCGGCTCGGCCTTGCCGAGCTGCTCCGCCACCGCCCGGAGGTCCTTGTTCCGGAGCTCCTTGGGCAGCGAGAAGGTCAGGGACTCGTCCGCCGTCTTGACGATCTCGACGTCCGCGTAGCCGCGCTCGCCGAGCCACGCCAGGACCTCCTGGACCAGGATGTCCGGGACGGAGGCGCCGGAGGAGAGGCCGACGCTGGTCACGCCCTCCAGCCAGGCCTCGTCGATCTCGCTCGCGAAGTCGACGAGGTACGCGGCGGGGACGCCGGCCTGCTTGGCGACCTCGACCATGCGGATCGAGTTCGAGGAGTTCTTCGAGCCGACGACGATCACGAGCTCGGCCTGGCCGGCGAGCTCCTTGATGGCGATCTGGCGGTTCTGCGTGGCGTAGCAGATGTCGTCGGACGGCGGGGAGATCAGCTGAGGGAACTTCTCCTTCAGCGCGTCGACCGTCTCCATCGTCTCGTCGACCGAGAGCGTGGTCTGGGAGAGCCAGACGACGCGGGACGGGTCGCGGACCTCGATCTTGGCGACGTCCCCGGGGCCGTCGACCAGCTGGATGTGGTCGGGGGCCTCGCCGGAGGTGCCGACGACCTCCTCGTGGCCCTCGTGGCCGATGAGGAGGATGTCGAAGTCGTCGTTGGCGAAGCGGACGGCTTCCTTGTGGACCTTGGTGACGAGCGGGCAGGTCGCGTCGATCGTCGCGAGCCGGCCCTGGCGGGCCTCCTCGTGGACGGTCGGGGCGACGCCGTGCGCGGAGAACATCACGATGTTGCCCGGCGGCACCTCGGTCGCCTGGTCGACGAAGATCGCGCCCTTCCGCTCCAGCGTCTGGACCACGTACTTGTTGTGCACGATCTCGTGGCGGACGTAGATCGGCGCCCCGTACTGCTCCAGGGCCTTCTCCACCGCGATCACGGCACGGTCCACGCCCGCGCAGTAGCCGCGGGGGGCGGCGAGCAGGACACGCTTCGGGCGGTTCGTCGCGGGGTCGGACTCGGGCGTCGACGCGGGCGTTGCAGTCATGCGTCCCATCGTAAGGCCGCGTCGGTCAGCGGTTTGATCGGTGCCGTGGCCGAGACTGACCGCATGGCCGAGGAATCGCAGGTGGCTGCGCGCGCGGGACATACGGATCTCCGTCGGAGCCTCGGCTTCCGCGACCTGGTCGTCTACGGGCTCCTCTTCATCGCGCCCATGGCGCCGGTCGGCGTCTTCGGCACGCTCGACGCGAAGTCCCACGGGGCCGTCGCGCTGGTGTACGTCGTGGCCACCGTCGCCATGGCGTTCACGGCGTTCAGTTACGCCCAGATGGTGCGGGTCGCGCCGCAGGCCGGGTCCGTCTTCACGTACGCCCGCAAGGGGCTCGGCGAAGGGCCGGGCTTCATCGCCGGGTGGATGGCGCTGCTCGACTACCTGCTGATCCCGGCCGTCGCGTACCTCTTCGCGGGCATCGCGATGGAGGCGCTCGTCCCTGAGGTGGACCGGTGGTTGTGGACCGGGATCGCCGTCGTCATCACCACCCTGCTCAACCTGTGGGGCGTCCGGGCCGCGGCCCGGGTCGGCTTCGCCGTGCTCGCGATGGAGATCGTCGTCCTGCTGGTCTTCGTCGTGTCGGCGGTGGTGGTGCTCGTACAGGACGGGCCGCGGCGCGACTGGTGGTCGCCGCTCACCGGCGACGTCTCCTTCTCGGCCGCCGCGGTCCTCGGCGCGGTGTCGGTGGCCGTGCTGTCCTATCTGGGCTTCGACGCGATCGCCTCCTTCGCGGAGGAGGTCACGGGCGGGTCGGCGAAGGTCGCGCGGGCGGTGCTTTTCTGTCTGGCGCTGGCGGGCGTGCTGTTCGTGGCGCAGACCTGGCTCGTGGCCCTCCTCGAACCGCTCTCCTCGGCCGAGCTCACCGCCGATCCCGCCAAGCAGGGCTCCGCCTTCTACGACGCCGTGGAGGTGTCGGTCGGCAGCTGGCTGCACGACCTGGTCGCGGTCTCGAAGGCGATCGGCGCGGCCTTCGCCGCCCTCGCCGGGCAGGCGGCGGGCGGCCGGCTGCTCTTCGCCATGGGCCGCGACCGGCGGCTGCCGCACGTACTCGCCCGGACGGACGCGGGCGTGCCGCGGGTGGCGCTGCTCGTGGCGGCGACGGTGACGATGATCGCCGCGCTGTGGGCGGCCCGGCGGGACGACGGCCTCGACCACCTGGTGTCGGTGGTCGACGTCGGCGCGCTGACCGCCTTCGTCCTGCTGCACGCGAGCGTGGTGGGGTGGTTCGTGGTACGGCGGGCGGAGGGTCCGCCGCACTGGCTGAAGCACGTCGTCATGCCGGTCACCGGAGCGGCGATCCTCGTCGCGGTGATCGTGGAGGCCTCGGTGGCCGCGCAGGTGGTGGGCGTGGTGTGGCTGGGAGTCGGGTTCGTCGTCCTGGCCCTCCAGGGCTCGACTCGGACGCCTGCGGGGTCCTGACGTTCGGTATGGCCGCGGGGTCCTGACCTCGTCATCCACCTCCAGGTGGATGTACGCCTCCCGTGGTTGTGCGGTCCCTCGGGGTTGTGCGCCTCCACGTCGTTGTCCGCGTCCACCTCGTACACGTTGTCGTACCGCGCGGTTACGCTCGGTCCATGGCTCTGACTACGTCCGCCGAAGCACCGCTTCCCGTCGGTGAGGTCTCCCGCCTGATCGGGGGCTGGATCGACCGGCTCGGAGCGATCTGGGTCGAGGGGCAGATCACGCAGCTGTCGCGGCGCCCGGGCGCCGGGGTCGTCTTCCTCACGCTGCGGGACCCCTCGCACGACATCTCGATCGGCGTCACCTGCTACCGCCAGGTTTTCGACTCGGTCGCGGACCTGGTGTCCGAGGGCGCCCGCGTCGTCGTGCACGCCAAGCCCGAGTGGTACGCGCCGCGCGGGCAGCTGTCGCTGCGGGCCGTGGAGATCAAGCCGGTGGGGATCGGCGAGCTGCTCGCCCGTCTTGAGCAGCTGAAGCGGAGCCTGGCCGCCGAGGGGCTCTTCGCGCTCGACCGGAAGAAGCCGCTGCCGTTCCTGCCGCACCTGATCGGGCTCGTCTGCGGACGCGCCTCGGCGGCGGAGCGGGACGTCCTGGAGAACGCCCGTCGCCGCTGGCCCGCCGTGCGCTTCGAGGTGCGGAACGTCCCGGTGCAGGGCGTGAAGGCGGTCCCACAGGTCGTCCAGGCGGTGAAGGAGCTCGACGCCCACGAGGACGTGGACGTGATCATCGTCGCCCGGGGCGGCGGCAGCGTCGAGGACCTGCTGCCGTTCTCCGACGAGCAGCTCGTCCGGGCCGTCGCCGACTGCCGTACGCCGGTGGTCTCCGCGATCGGGCACGAGCCGGACTCGCCCCTGCTCGACCTGGTGGCCGACCTGCGGGCCTCGACGCCCACGGACGCGGCGAAGAAGGTCGTACCGGACGTCGGGGAGGAGCTCGACCGGGTCCGCGGGCTGCGGGACCGGGCGCTGCGGACCGTGCGGGGGCTCCTGGAGCGGGAGGAGCGCGGTCTCGCGCACGCGCTCGCGCGGCCCGTCATGGAGCATCCGCAGCGGATGGTCGAGGTCCGCGAGGACGAGATCGACGCGCTGCTCGCGCGGAGCCGGCGGGTCCTGGGGCACCTCCTGGACCGGGCCGACTCAGAGCTGTCGCACACGCGGGCGCGGGTCCGGGCGCTGTCGCCCGCCGCGACGATGGAGCGGGGCTACGCGGTGCTCCAGCGGGCGGACGGGGCGGTCGTCCGGTCGCCCGAGGAGGTCGCGGAGGGCGAGGAGCTGCGGGCGCGGGTCGCCGAGGGCGAGTTCGCGGTGCGGCGCGTGGGCGGGGCCGTGGCCGACCCGGCCTGAGCGGGGCCGGTGAGGACCTGCGCGGGACCCGGATCCGTAGATCATCGAAAGATCAGCAGCGACAACGGCAACAGCGGCACGGAGGGTGAAGCACATGGCAGCCGGTACGGAAGAGGCGGCGCTCGGCTACGAGCAGGCACGGGACGAGCTCATCGAGGTCGTCCGACGGCTGGAGGCGGGCGGGACGACCCTGGAGGAGTCCCTCGCGCTCTGGGAGCGCGGCGAGGAGCTGGCGAAGATCTGCCGGCGACGCCTTGAGGGCGCGCGGGCCCGGCTGGACGCCTCCCTGGCGGCGGAGCGCGCGGCCGAGGCGGAGGCGGCGGACGGGGAGGAGTAGCCCGGCGGGACCCTGTCGGCACACGCGCTGCTGGGGTATGCCGGGAGCTCTGCGAGGGTCCGCCGGGGAGCCCTGCTCGGGTGCGCCGGAAGCCGTCCTCGTGGTCACCGGGGAGCCCCTCGGGGCCGCCGGGAGCCGCACCGCATCCCGCCTGGCCCCACCGGCGCCCGCCTCCGCCCGCCTCCGCCCGCCCCGCCCCTGGCGTAGCCCCGGGAGTGAAGCGGATCACTATCCGGATGGATTGGTTGAAGTTTCACCAATCATGCGCGTACTGTCGAGGACATCGCTTGATCCGCAGTCCGGAAGGTACGCAGCATGTCTCTCGCCCTTGACCCCGCCGCCCAGGACCTCCTCTTCCGTGAGGCCCGCACCGCCAACACGTTCACCGACGAGCCGGTGACCGACGAGCAGGTTCAGGCGATCTACGACCTGGTGCAGTACGGTCCGACCGCCTTCAACCAGACCCCGCTGCGCATCACCCTGGTCCGCTCCCCCGAGGCCCGCGAGCGCCTGGTCAAGCACATGGCCGAGGGCAACCAGCCGAAGACCGCCGCCGCCCCGCTGGTCGCGATCCTCTCCGCCGACAACGAGTTCCACGAGGAGCTCCCGGCCCTGCTGCCGCACTTCCCGCAGGCCAAGGACATGTTCTTCTCGGAGCGCCCGGTCCGCGAGCAGTCCGCCGTGCTGAACGCCGCCCTCCAGGCCGCGTACTTCATCGTCGGCGTCCGCGCCGCCGGCCTCGCCGCCGGCCCGATGACCGGTCTGGACTTCGCCGGCGTCCAGAAGGAGTTCCTGGACGCCGACCACACCCCGCTGATGGTCGTCAACATCGGCAAGCCGGGCGAGGACGCCTGGTTCCCGCGCTCCCCGCGCCTGGCCTACGACGACGTCGTCACCACCGTCTGAGCCTGACCGCGGACAGCACAGCCTGACTGCATGCGAGAAGGGCCCCGCACTCATGGAGCGCGGGGCCCTTCTCGTCCGTCCGTCCGCCGCTCAGGCCTTCTGCGCCCGGAGCGAGCCCGCCATCTCGGCCAGCCGCTCGAAGGACGCCGTGCCGGTCACGACGGTCGTCGCGCCGCCCTCCGTACGGACGAGCGCGTCGTACTTCGGCCCCTCCCAGCGGTGCCAGACCTGCCCGGCCACCGTCTGGGTCTTCCCGGTGTCCTTCGCCTCGTGCGTGACCTCGGGCACGTACTTGCCCGGCGCCGCCGTCGACTGGTGGATCGCCACGTACTGGGTGTCCGGGGAGAGGAACCCGAGCTGCCAGGCGTCGCTCTTCTCGCGCTTGTACGAGACGACCGTCGCCTTCCAGTCCGCCCCGAGGCCCTCGGGGGACAGCACCGGATACGGTGCCGCCCGCTGGGCCGTCAGAAGCTCGACGCGGTAGTCCTTCGCCTTGACCGGCGCCGCGCTCTCGTCGTGCGGGATGAAGAGATACATCACTCCCGCAGCAACCATGATCACCCCGAGGGACTGGAACATCCCTCGTACCGTCTGCCTACCTCGCATACCTGCCACGCCCACATGGTCGCATCATGGTGTCGCGCTCAAACGTGGGCCCCTCTGCTCATTTTGTCGACGTACCGATAGAGTCGCAGCACCCTCGTTTTCTCCGGCCGTCGCCGTTCCCGGCCGTCGCCGTACAGAAAGGTGACTCCGATGACCGAGCACCATCACCTGCCCCCCGAGCTTGTCGTCTCCCCCGAGGCCCCCGACCGCAACCTCGCCCTTGAGCTGGTCCGCGTCACCGAGGCGGCCGCCATGGCCGCCGGCCGCTGGGTCGGCCGCGGCGACAAGATCGGCGCGGACGGCGCGGCGGTCAACGCCATGCGGACCCTGATCTCCACCGTCTCGATGAACGGCGTCGTCGTCATCGGCGAGGGCGAGAAGGACGAAGCCCCGATGCTGTTCAACGGCGAGCGCGTCGGCGACGGCACCGGTGCCGAGGTCGACATCGCCGTCGACCCGATCGACGGCACCACGCTCAACGCCAAGGGCATGCCGAACGCGATCGCCGTCCTGGCCGCCGCCGACCGCGGCACGATGTTCGACCCGTCCGCGGTCTTCTACATGGACAAGCTGGTCACCGGCCCCGAGGCCGCCGACTTCGTCGACATCAACGCCCCCGTCTCGGTCAACATCCGCCGGGTCGCCAAGGCGAAGAACTCCTCGCCCGAGGACATCACGGTCATGATCCTGGACCGCCCCCGTCACGAGGGCATCGTCAAGGAGATCCGCGAGACCGGGGCCCGGATCAAGTTCATCTCGGACGGTGACGTCGCCGGTTCGATCATGGCCGTCCGCGAGGGCACCGGCGTCGACATGCTCATGGGCGTCGGCGGCACTCCCGAGGGCATCATCTCCGCCTGCGCGATCAAGTGCCTCGGCGGTGTGATCCAGGGCAAGCTGTGGCCGAAGGACGAGGCCGAGCGGCAGAAGGCGCTCGACGCGGGCCACGACCTGGACCGGGTGCTCTCCACGAACGACCTGGTCAGCGGCGACAACGTGTTCTTCGTCGCGACCGGCATCACCGACGGCGAGCTGCTGCGCGGCGTGCGCTACCGCGCCGAGACGGCGACCACGCAGTCGCTGGTCATGCGCTCGAAGTCCGGCACGATCCGCCAGATCGACTCCACGCACCGGCTCTCGAAGCTGCGCGCGTACAGCAAGATCGACTTCGACCGCGCCAAGTAATCCCTGGCCGAGTCGGCGAGCGGCTGAGCGGCTGAGCGGCTGAGCGGCTGAGCGGCTGAGCGGCTGAGCGGCTGAGCGGCTGAGCGGAACGCTACGAAGAGGGGCGCCCCCATGTGCGGTGGGGGCGCCCCTTCCCGTACGGGCCGCGACGGCGTCCGCTCCCCCGTCCTGCCGTCAGCCCGCCTGGGCGATCCGTCCGTCGGTCGCGGACGCCTTCCTCAGCTCCACCTCGCGCCGCCGGCGTCTGGCCAGCACCACGCGGCGCTCCGCCGCGGTGAGTCCGCCCCAGACCCCGTACGGCTCGGGCTGGAGCAGCGCGTGCTCCCGGCACTCGACCATCACGGGACAGCGGGCGCAGACCCGCTTGGCCGCCTCCTCCCGCGCGAGCCGCGCGGCGGTCGGCTCCTTGGAGGGGGCGAAGAACAGCCCGGCCTCGTCCCGGCGGCACACCGCCTCCGCGTGCCAGGGGCCGCCCTCGTCCCCCCGGGCAGGTGTGCGCTGAGGGGGAACGGCGGCGACCTGGAGGGGCTGATGCGGCAGTGGCAGCACGGTCTACTCCTGACGACGGCTTCGCGAGCGAGCGGCGATGCAGCAGCCCTACCCGCTGTGCGCGCGCCTATGCACTGCGTGCCGTCCCGTTCCGCACTTCGGATACCTCAGGGCGAATTCCGGTCACCGCCCGGCCGCGGAGATCGCCCCGGCGTCCGCCGGTTCGTCCGGCGGTTCGCCCCGCGGTTCGTCCGGCGGTTCGTCCGGCGGTTCGCCCGGCGGTTCGCCCGGCGGTTCGTCCGCCGGTTCGTCCGGCGGTTCGTCCGGCGGTTCGTCCGGCGCTCCCCACTGCGGTCCGTCGCGCACCGCGCCCGACACCGCGGCGCCCCGGGTCAGTGGCCCAGGTGCTTCTTGCGCAGTTTGCCCTGGAGGTCCGTGATCCACTTCCCGCGCTTGGGCCTCGCCTCGACGTTGCCGAAGACCGAGTAGCCGTTGACGACGACGACCGGGGCCTGTGGGTCGACGCCTTCCAGGGTCACGACCTCGAAGTTGCCGAAGACTCCGCTGCCGTTGCCCCGCAGGCTGATGTTCTCCGGGACCCGCACCTCGACGTTCCCGAAGATCGACGTGGCGTTGATGGTGGTCAGACGCTGAGCGAAGATCGCCTCGGTCAGATCGATCTCGATGCTGCCGAAGAGCGCGAAGGCGTTCGTCCTGCGGCCCACCCGCCACCGGCCCTTGCGGGTGGTGCTGGAGAAGATCGCGACGAGGCTGTCCGCGGCGCCCTCGGGGTCGCCCGGGTCGTAGTCGTACGCCGGTTCCGGATCCCGGCGGGTCCGGGGACTCGGCAGGTCGCCGACGATCGGCTCCAGCTCCCCGACGGTCTTGGCGCGGTAGACCGCGTCGATCCGGTCCGAGTGCTCCTCGGGATCGATCCGGCCCTCGGCCAGGGCGTCCCGGAGGATGTCCGCGATCCGGTCCCTGTCCGCGTCGGACGCGCGCAACGAGCCTCGCGGATCGGCGAACGCGGTCTCGGCCGGGACCGGCTCCGCGGGAGCGGCCGACCGCTGCGGCTGCGGCTGCTTTTCGGGTTCGGGCTTCTTTTCGAGGTCCACGGCGCCAGCCTAGCGAAACGCGATAGATCGCGACCAGGGGGCGGGGCCGAGCCTGTGGACGACGAAGCGAACAGGTCGGTGGAAATGGTGGGTTGAGGCCACAGCCGGAAACCGCCTCCCGCCGAACACCCGGCGCGCCGGACCTTCTGTCAGGGGTGGCCACAGCGCGTGATCACGGCCGGGGGAGGCGGGAGAGACGCGGCGCGAGCGAACGTTTCGGCGGGAGCGCGGGCCAGGACGCCGGCGCGCGAGGAGGGTTCGGGGCCGACGGCGCGCGGGAGGGGCCCCCGCACTCGCGGAGCCCGGCCTCGGCGCGTGCACGAACCCCGGCCTCGGCGCGTACACGGACCCCGGCCTCGGCGCGTGCCTGGAAGTCCCGTCGGGCGGGCCCGCCGAGGAAGGCGCTGGTCCTGCGTCACCTCGACCACATGCGGAGACCCTGGCCGCCGACCACGAGGAACACGCCCTAGTGAGCCTTACCTCACAGGATCGGGACCGCGCCCGCGCTCTACGCTGGAAGCAGCGCCGCCAATGGAGGCGGCGCTGCTGTCTGCCGAGTGAGGAATGGCTGCCGTCATGCCAGAGTTTTCGTACTCCGATCTGCTCCCCCTGGGAGAGGACACCACGCCCTATCGCCTGGTGACCTCCGAAGGTGTCTCCACCTTCGAGGCCGACGGCCGTACGTTCCTCAAGGTCGAGCCCGAGGCGCTGCGCACGCTCGCCGCCGAGGCGATCCACGACATCCAGCACTTCCTGCGCCCGGCCCACCTGGCCCAGCTGCGCCGGATCATCGACGACCCCGAGGCGTCGGGCAACGACAAGTTCGTCGCGCTCGACCTCCTCAAGAACGCGAACATCGCCGCCGCCGGCGTCCTCCCCATGTGCCAGGACACCGGCACCGCGATCGTCATGGGCAAGCGCGGCCAGAACGTGCTGACCCCGGGCCGCGACGAGGAGGCCCTGTCCAAGGGCATCTACGACGCGTACACCAAGCTCAACCTGCGGTACTCGCAGATGGCCCCCGTCACCATGTGGGAGGAGAAGAACACCGGCTCGAACCTGCCCGCGCAGATCGAGCTGTACGCGACCGACGGCGGCGCGTACAAGTTCCTCTTCATGGCCAAGGGCGGCGGCTCCGCCAACAAGTCCTTCCTCTACCAGGAGACGAAGGCCGTCCTCAACGAGGCGAGCATGATGACGTTCCTGGAGGAGAAGATCCGCTCCCTCGGCACGGCCGCCTGCCCGCCGTACCACCTGGCGATCGTCGTCGGCGGCACGTCCGCCGAGTTCGCGCTCAAGACCGCGAAGTACGCCTCCGCCCACTACCTGGACGAGCTGCCCACCGAGGGCTCGGCCGAGACCGGCCACGGCTTCCGCGACAAGGAGCTGGAGGGGAAGGTCTTCGAGCTGACGCAGAAGATCGGCATCGGCGCGCAGTTCGGCGGCAAGTACTTCTGCCACGACGTCCGCGTCGTCCGCCTCCCCCGCCACGGCGCCTCGCTGCCCGTCGCGATCGCCGTCTCCTGCTCGGCCGACCGCCAGGCCGTCGCGAAGATCACCGCCGAGGGCGTCTTCCTGGAGCAGCTGGAGACGGACCCTGCGCGCTTCCTGCCCGACACCACGGACGAGCACCTCTCCGAGTCCCAGGACAGCGACGTCGTCACCATCGACCTCAACCAGCCGATGGACGACATCCTCGCCGAGCTGACCAAGTACCCGGTCAAGACCCGTCTGTCCCTCAACGGCCCGCTGGTCGTGGCGCGCGACATCGCGCACGCCAAGATCAAGGAGCGCCTGGACGCGGGCGAGGAGATGCCGCAGTACCTGAAGGACCACCCGGTCTACTACGCGGGCCCGGCGAAGACCCCCGAGGGGTACGCCTCCGGCTCCTTCGGCCCGACGACGGCCGGCCGCATGGACTCGTACGTGGAGCAGTTCCAGGCGGCGGGCGGCTCGAAGGTGATGCTGGCCAAGGGCAACCGTTCCGGTCAGGTCACCGCCGCGTGCGACGCGCACGGCGGCTTCTACCTCGGCTCGATCGGCGGCCCGGCGGCCCGGCTCGCGCAGGACTGCATCAAGAAGGTCGAGGTCGTCGAGTACGAGGAGCTCGGCATGGAGGCGGTCTGGAAGATCGAGGTCGAGGACTTCCCGGCGTTCATCGTCGTGGACGACAAGGGCAACGACTTCTTCACTTCGCAGGAACCTGCTCAGCCGACGTTCACCACCATCCCGGTTCGCGGTCCCGGTCTCGCCTGAGACGCCCCCTGATCCCTCCAGAGCCCCCGGCCAGCGCCGGGGGCTCTCCCCTTGCCACGGAGGGCGGAGGACGCCCGCGAGACACTCGACGCACCCCCGCCGACGGCCCGGTGATCGGCGGCCGTGACCTCGTTCTACCCGACTACGCGAATATTCGCGTGATCGCGTAGACCCATGGAGCGCACGTCCGTACCGTCGTCCCCGAGGGCCCAACAGGGGCCAGACACAAGGGGGTTTCAGCATGGCGCGCGAGGAACTGACCCGACTCACCGGAAACGGCAACTGCGGGAAGGACGACTGCCCGAACGTCTACCGGACCGCATCCGGTTCGATCGTGGTCCAGGGCGACGTATCCAACGCCTTCACGCCGCCGAACGGCGAAGGGCTCGTTGAGATTCCCGAGCACATCCTGAGGGAGGCCATTCGTGCTCTTGGCTGGTGAATCGTGGGCGGCGCGATTTGAAGGCTTCCAGCGGGAAGCATGGCGTCTCGAAACTCTTCCTCAATACCTCATGCCGCAAGAGGTCGAGGAAATTGAGGCGTGGCGAAATGGCGCCCGCGTAAACCCTCACGCGGTGGCGAACGAATACACCGAACGGCTTCGCCGGCAGGTCACCGAGGGACGCTCACAGGGGCGCGTGCACGTCGTCACACGGCCGCTCTCCGAGTATCTCCGATTCGAGTTCCACCAGTACTATGCGGCACATTCCCTGGCAGGGGAGCAAATCAGAATCCTTGACGTGACCGAGCGGACGAACCCGCTGGAAGGCGTTCAAGACTACTGGATGTTCGACCACGCCGAAGTGGTACTCATGAACTACCACCCAGACGGAAGGCAGATCAGCCGCGAGGTATACGAGGGAGACGCTTCGCCGTTCATCGAGTATCAGCGAATCGCCCTCGCCGAGTCGGTGCCCTTCGAGGAGTACGTGAAGGGCCTTGACGCTTGAGCCCGAGAGGCTAGGTCAGTCCAGATCAGACCTAGCGGAAGCACTTCGCAGTGCGCGGAAGCGAGCCGGGAAAACGCAAACCTGGCTCGCCCGCCGCTGCAACATGTCCCAAACCAAGATCAGCAACATCGAGGGCGGGAAGCTCACGCCCGCCGTGGTCGATATAGAGCTGATCCTAGAAGCACTTGAAGCTACGGGCCCCGAAGCCGAAAAGCTCCTAGCTTTGGCCCGTACGGCAAACACCGAGTGGCAAGACCACTGGTCATCTCGCCGTAGGGGCTTGGACAAGAAACAGAATGAGCTAGCAAGGCTCGAAGCAGTTTCCACGGAATTCCGCTTCTTCTTGCTCTCGATGATTACCGGGCTCCTGGCCACACCTGAATATGTGCGTGCAAGCATTGCCGATGTCCCCGGAGATCAGTCGAAGACCATCGCGAGAAAGCTAGAACGGCAACAGGTTCTCTGCGACGCCACGAAGTCATTTACCTTCGTCCTTACCGAGCAGGCGGCACGATGGCCACTGCTTCCTCCCATGGCGATGTCTATGCAGCTTGACCGACTTGTATCCGTCTCTCGCCTACCCAATGTTCGCCTGGGTGTAATCCCACTGAGTGGGTACGTGCCAGAGAGACCATTGAATACGTTTACGGTCTATGACAGGCGGCTCGCCACGGTCGAGACTGGGAACGGGTTCATTGATCCTTCGAGACCACCGCGATGTAACCGCGTACCGGGAAGACTTCGACCGATACGAGGGATGCGCGCTTTTCGGTGACGAGTGCCGAACGCTCCTCTCCGAGTGGTCAGCCGCATTTACCCGACCACGCCAATAATCCTCGCCCTTCAGCCCACGATCAAGTCGCGCCCGATCCTCTCGCGCGTCAGTGGCGCGAGTCTCCATGTACTTCAGAGTCTCGGCGATAGCCCGGCGGGTCTCCGGCGAATCGGAGCCGTCCGCGCTGTTCACCGCAGCCAGAATCTCAGTGCGCGCCATGCGCTCCTCGGCCGGAATAGAGTTGATGACGGCTGCAATCTCGCGGGCCGAAAGGCCCCGGTCCTCGGACTCGGCAGACTCAAAAATCTTGCGAAGCTCAGTCTTCAAGAATGATTCCTTCCGGTTCGGGCCGAGTGCGGCCATGAAGAAAGCCGCCCGAGCCCAAAAGGGCGGGACGGCTTGAAATAGGGCGGTGCTATTCGCCTTCGGCCATGAGGGATCGAAGGTCTTTGATGTGCCTTAGCTAGAGAGGACATGAAAATGCCCCCACTGCTCCTTTCAGCAGTGGGGGCATTCCTTCGTCCGACCCAAGTTCTACTTTCGCGTGTACCCAATCCGCGCCGGGAAGGTGTACTCAGAGATGGGCTCCGTCCACACATACCCTTCAGGGACGTGGAGCCCCGTTTCCTCGGCGATCTCCGCAAGCTCGGGCATTTTGCAAGTAACTCGGCGGCTTTCGTCCTCAGCAATCCCGACAGTGACCGTCAGCCCATGCCGTTGCAGAAATACACGCTTCTGCTCATCATCCTTAGCAGCCCATTCCTCGGCGTAGGATCGCCCGGTTTCCTTCCAGGCGGGGGCAGCCTCGGCAGTCTTGATTTCCCCCCTCAAGCGTTCCACCTTGGCCGACTGAAATTCGTGCTGGCTCCAGTACCGTTCGATCTGAACATCACTCTTGAATCGCCCGGCCAGGTAATCCGCCTCCAGCCTGTCTAGCGTGGCCTCGGATTCGGCAAGCTCGGTCTTGGCCTGACTGATTGAATTGCCCACCCGTTCCATGACAGGCAACGGACCGAGAGTCACGTTCACGAACTGATTAACGGCCATGTCCAGAAGATCCCGCCGAATGCGGCTGGGGTAGGGACACGTACCCATGTTCACGTTGTTACAGCTGTAGTAATGATGCACCCGTCCGCTGGTCTTGATCTTCTTGTTCGACGACATGCGGCCACCGCAGTTATTACAGATGGCTACACCTCCCAGCATGGACCGCGACGGCGTGGCCCGTCGTACGGGGCGGTCGCTCTTCAGAGCGGCCACGAATTCCGACCACTCCGCGAATCCCATCAGGGGGCGGTCGGTGATCTGGACGTGCTCGCCGTTCTCGTCGACGACGTTCTCACCCTTGTGCGTGTAGATGCCGGCGACCGTGGGATTCATGATGATGGCTCGAATAGCATTGGCGGTCCAAGCAACTCCCCTCGGCTCTTCTCCCTTCACGATCCGAAGGTGATCCCGCCATGTCGGAACTCCGCGCTTATTGAGATCAATCGCGATCTTGTAGGCCGTCCAATCGCCCTTCAGGCGCTCGATGATTTCCCGGAGGAGTTCCGCATAGGTATCGTCCTGAACGAGCTTCTTGCCGCCGTTTTCCTGCCGCTCGAAGTGGTAGCCGTACGCAGGGGCATTGCGTAGTCGAGGTTGGTCGGGTTCGCCGGGTTCGTGCGTGACGTGACGTCATGTCCGGTGTGCGGTAAGGGAACTCGGACAGCAG
>NZ_JBSGTX010000072.1:0-42910 GCF_053607625.1 Streptomyces sp. NPDC055103 | reverse complement strand
ACGTCCACACACCCCGCAAGACGGGCACTGCCACGTCCCGGAACAAGAAGTCGACCACTCCTCGCCCACGCCGCACAGGTTAAAGATCAAGCTAGCTGCCGCCGCAGCCGCCACCCCCGCAGCTGGAGCCGGAGCTGCAGGAGCTTCCGCTTCCTCCGCAGCCCCCGCCCCCGCTGCCGCTTCCCCCGCCGTCGGCCCAGCTGCGGCCGGTCCGCCGCCCCCGGCGCCGCCCGGCCGTACCGGTGGCGCGGCGGACCGTGGAGATCAGGCCGATGAGGACGACGGCCCCGACGAAGACGATGAAGAGTTCCATGTGTACTACCCCCGTTCTTCTGTGCGAGGGAGATGCCCCCTGCGGCCCTCCCCCAAAGGCGACTTGAGCGATTCCAGAGCTTCAGCTGCAGGAGGACGAGGAGCTGGAGCAGGAGGAGGACGACGAGCAGGACGAGCTCGAACAGGACGAGCTGGTGGTGGAGCAGGACGAGTCCGACGACGACGTCGAACACGAGGACGAGGACGAGGAGGACGACGAATCGGCCCACCAGCTGCCGGCGGCGGCGGTCGTGCCGCCCGCCCCGCCGCCGGAACGCACCGTGCCGCGCATCGACAGCGCGACGACCCACACCACGATCGCGATCACGAGCGCGATCCCGAGGATGAAGAATGCGATGTTCATGCCAGGGCGATCCCCGCGGGGCGTCCCCGTCAAAGCGCACTTGAGCAAGTCCAGAGCTTCCCCCCAGGATGGCGGTCATGACACGACCGCTGCTCAACCGAAGGCTCGCCGAGTTCGGGACGACGATCTTCGCCGAGATGTCCGCGCTCGCCGCCCGAACGGGGTCGATCAACCTCGGCCAGGGTTTCCCCGACACCGACGGCCCCGAGGAGATCCGCGAGGCCGCGGTCCGCGCGCTGCGGGACGGCCGCGGCAACCAGTACCCGCCCGGCCCCGGCGTCCCCGAGCTGCGGCAGGCCGTCGCCGACCACCAGCGGCAGTGGTACGGCCTGGAGTACGACCCCGACACGGAGGTGCTGGTCACCGCCGGCGCCACCGAGGCCATCGCGGCGGCCCTGCTCGCCCTCGTGGAACCGGGCGACGAGGTGATCGCCCTGGAGCCGTACTACGACTCGTACGCGGCCTGCGTCGCCATGGCCGGCGGCACCCGCGTCCCCGTCACGCTCCGCCCGCACGACGGCGCCTACGTCCTCGACCTGGACGAACTGCGGGCCGCCGTCACCGACCGCACGCGACTCATCCTCCTCAACACCCCGCACAACCCCACCGGCACCGTCCTCACCCGGGCCGAGCTGACCGCGATCGCCGAGCTGGCGATCGAGCGGGACCTGCTCGTCGTCACCGACGAGGTGTACGAGCACCTGGTCTTCGACGGGGCCGGACACATCCCGCTCGCGAGCCTCCCCGGCATGCGGGACCGCACGGTCACCATCGGCTCGTCCGGCAAGACGTTCTCGTTCACCGGCTGGAAGGTCGGCTGGATCACCGCGAGCCCCGAGCTGACCTCCGCCGTCCGCTCGGCCAAGCAGTTCCTCACGTACGTCTCCTCCGGCCCCTTCCAGTACGCGATCGCCGAGGCGCTCCGCCTCCCGGCCGCGTACTTCGACGGGCTCCGCGCCGACCTGCGGGCCAAGCGGGACCTGCTGAGCGAGGGCCTGGCACAGGCGGGCTTCGAGGTCTACCGCCCGGCCGGCACCTACTTCGTCACCACGGACATCCGGCCGCTCGGCACGGACGACGGCTTCGCCTTCTGCCGCGCCCTGCCCGAGCGCGCGGGCGTCGTCGCCATCCCGAACGCCGTCTTCTACGACCACCGCGAGGCGGGCGCACCCTTCGTCCGCTTCGCGTTCTGCAAGCGGACGGTTGTATTGCAGGAGGCGGTTGAGCGCCTCGGTCGACTGGCCCGCTGAGAGCGGGCCGGATGGACGTGCGGGCGTGGGGCAGGCCTTTCCAGCCGGCCCCGTGCCGCACGGGAGAGACGAGCTATTCAGTGTCCTTCGGGTGCCGAGTAGATGCGTAGACCAGAACGACGGTCGATGTCTCAGGGCTGACCAGGTAGCGCACGCGGCCGCCGCTTGTGACCTCGAACTCGCACTGGTCCAGAAGCGATCCCTTCCACTCCTTCGTGGCGAGTCTTCCACGGAGCTGATGCTGCCGGTTCCAGCTGTCACGCGACAACGGATCAGTGCGCAGCGCCTCAAGGCAGCGGTGGGCACTGGGCAGCGCCACGCGGCACAACTCCTCCCACCCCGTCACCGCATCGGTTGTCCCGAAGACGACGTTCCATCCGCTCAGCGGCGGAACGCTGACACGATCGCCCTTCTTCGGGCTCACCCGCCCACCTCGACCGGACCCAGGTCCTCCCCGTCGAGCGGGCGCAGCGCTTCCTTGAGCTGCTCCGGATCGGCGTTGATCCGAGCCGTCGCCCTCCAGGAGACGAGCGCCCGGTGCACAGCCTCCCTGGCACCCAGTTCTGCCGCATCGGAAAGTGCTTCCAGGAGTTCCACCGTGAAAGCGCGCATCTCCTCGCCGTCCAGGTGCCGCACCCACGGAAAGACTTCCGGCAATGCCAGCAGGAGTGAGCGGGCTCCGTCGTCGTGCTTCATGAGCGCGAGGAAGAGGCGGGATGCCGTCGTGAGGTTCTCCTCGGTGCGCTCCGCGTGCACGGCAGTCGTCAGCACCATGTCGGGCGCGTCCCGATGGGTGACGCGCAGAGCACCAAGGGCTGCAGCCCGGGCGGCCACAGCCTTCGGGTTTCTCGACAGGTCAGTGAACGACACCGACTCGGGCTCGGCTCCCAGGTAAGCAAGGCTCATACTCAGACTGTACTCAGATTGTGTTCTGAGTGCCAGAGTCTTCCTTGATGCCCCGTGCTCACGCCTTGCCCTTCTGCAAGAAGACCGAGGTCCTGGAGGAGGCCGTCTCCCGCCTCAAGCGCCTCGCCTGAGCCGAGCCCGGCGGCTTCCCACGGCCGTCACGGCAGTCGAGCAGGTGGGTGAGGAGCTTCGTCCACGAGACGAGCTGCGGGGTTCGACCGGAGCCCGGGTCGGCTCGGTCTCGGCCGGCGTGCCCCGGAAGTTCTCCGGCACACGAGAGCCCGGCCCCCTCGGAAGGGGAGGCCGGGCTCTCGTGAGAGTGCGCGTGGGCGCGAGGTGGGGCGGGGAGGGAGGGCTCAGGCCTCCTCTTCGCCCGTCTTCTCCTCGGGGGTCGCCAGACCGAACTGCTCCACGACCCACTTGTCGAACTCGATGGAGGCGCGGACCCAGCTGACCGTGGAGGACACGAAGTGCTCCAGGGCGACGCCGGTGCCGATCAGCATCTGGGCCTCACCGATGAGACGGAGGGTGGCGGAGCCGTCCTCCTCCTCGTGGAGGTGGGTGTAGACCTTCGGCCACAGGGTGCGGCGGTTCCAGTCGTCGATCGCGTCGAGGACCCTGGCGCGGTCGTCGGCGGAGTGCGGGCGGTCGTAGAACGTCCGCACCGAGAAGACCTGCTGCTCGTCCTCGCCGCGGAACATGAAGTACGTGCGGAACTCCTCCCACGGCGCCGCGAGGTCACCCTCGTCGTCGACGACGTACTTCAGCTCCATCTGCTCGAGGAGCTGCTTGACGAGGTCCTGGTCGGGGACGACGGGGCCCGCCGGTCCTGCGGCCTGAGGCTGGGGCTGGCCCCCGAAATTCGGAATCGAGGACGGGTCGATGCTCACCGTGTATTTCCCTTCGTACGGATGCTCGCCATCCTCCCCCATGCCGGGCGGTACGTGGCAAGTCCCACCTCCCGCGATCCGCTGCGGGCTGACAAGATCTGGTGCTCATGGGGGAGGAAACAGGGACGAAGACGGGGAGGAAAGCGCAACCGGTGCGGCCGCGACCGTGGACCTGGGTCTGGGTGTCCGCGGTGGTGACGCTGTTCTGCGGCGGGCCGCTGGCCCTGCTGGTCTGGGGCGCGATGGCCTGGGACGACATCGGAAGACCCGAGCCGGTCGACTGCGCCGAAGCGATGACCTTCGCCCGGGGGGCACTGCCGGCCGACGCCACGGAGGCCCGGTGCACCGCGGCCCACTGGCAGGACACGACGGTGGAGGCGGAGTTCCGGATGCCGCGCGACCGGGTGAAGGCCTGGGTGGCCGGAACCTATCCGACCGGCGAGCCCTCGTACGCCTGCGAGCAGGACCTGTGCGTGGACGTGTCGTACGGCGACGCGCTGTACGTGCACCTGCGGGTCGCGTACGAGGACGGGGTCACCGCCCTCGTACGCGTGGAGGCCTTCGACATCTGACGTGGGCGGCTACCGCGCCGCGCCCACGATCAGGCCGTCCTCGACACGGTCCACCCTCACCGTGTCGCCGTCCACGACCTCGCCCGCGAGGATCTCCTTCGCGAGCCGGTCGCCGATCGCCGTCTGGATCAGGCGGCGCAGCGGCCTCGCTCCGTACGCGGGGTCGTTGCCCTCCTCGGCGAGCCAGTCCAGGGCCTCCGGGGTGACCTCCAGGGTGAGCCGCCGGTCGGCGAGCCGCTTGGCGAGGCGGTCGATCTGGAGCCGGGCGATCCGGCCCAGCTCGGCCCGGTCGAGCGCCGAGAAGACCACCAGGTCGTCGAGGCGGTTGAGGAACTCCGGCTTGAAGCTCGCCCTGACGACGTCCAGGACCTGCTGCTTCTTCACGTCCTCCGAGGTCAGCGGGTCGACCAGGTACTGACTGCCGAGGTTCGACGTCAGGACCAGGATGGTGTTGCGGAAGTCCACCGTCCGGCCCTGTCCGTCGGTGAGGCGCCCGTCGTCGAGGACCTGGAGCAGGACGTCGAAGACCTCCGGGTGCGCCTTCTCCACCTCGTCGAGCAGGACCACGCTGTACGGGCGGCGGCGGACCGCCTCCGTGAGCTGGCCGCCCTCCTCGTAACCGACGTAGCCGGGAGGCGCGCCGACCAGACGGGCGACGGAGTGCTTCTCGCCGTACTCCGACATGTCGATGCGGATCATGGCCCGCTCGTCGTCGAAGAGGAAGTCGGCGAGGGCCTTCGCCAGCTCGGTCTTGCCGACGCCGGTCGGGCCGAGGAAGAGGAAGGAGCCGGTGGGGCGGTCGGGGTCGGCGATCCCGGCGCGCGTGCGGCGCACGGCGTCGGAGACGGCCTGCACGGCCTCGGACTGGCCGATCAGCCGCCGGCCGAGCTCGTCCTCCATGCGGAGCAGCTTCTGCGTCTCGCCCTCCAGGAGGCGGCCGGCGGGGATGCCGGTCCAGGCGCCGACGACGTCCGCGATGTCGTCGGGGCCGACCTCCTCCTTGACCATGGTGTCCTTGCTGGACTCCTGCTGGGCCTCGGCCTCGCTCGCCTCCGCCAGCTCCCGCTCCAGGGCCGGGATCTCCCCGTACAGCAGCTTGGAGGCGGTGTCGAAGTCGCCGTCGCGCTGCGCGCGCTCGGCCCGGCCGCGGGTCTCGTCGAGGCGTTCCTTCAGCTCGCCGACGCGGTTGAGGGACTGCTTCTCCTTCTCCCAGCGGGCGGTGAGGCCGCGCAGCTCCTCCTCGCGGTCGGCGAGGTCGCGCCGCAGCTTCTCCAGGCGCTGCCTGCTCGCCGGGTCCGTCTCGTTCTTCAGCGCCAGCTCCTCCATGCGGAGCCGGTCCACGGACCGCTGGAGCTCGTCGATCTCGACGGGCGAGGAGTCGATCTCCATCCGGAGCCGGGAAGCGGCCTCGTCGACGAGGTCGATCGCCTTGTCGGGGAGGAAGCGCGAGGTGATGTACCGGTCGGAGAGGGTCGCGGCGGCGACCAGGGCGGAGTCGTTGATCTGCACCTTGTGGTGCGCCTCGTACCGGCCCTTGAGGCCGCGGAGGATCGCGATGGTGTCCTCGACCGTCGGCTCGGCGACCAGGACCTGCTGGAAGCGGCGCTCCAGGGCGGGGTCCTTCTCGATCCGCTCGCGGTACTCGTCGAGGGTGGTCGCGCCGACCATGCGGAGCTCGCCGCGGGCCAGCATGGGCTTGAGCATGTTGCCCGCGTCCATGGCGGAGTCGCCGCCGGCGCCCGCGCCGACGACCGTGTGCAGCTCGTCGATGAAGGTGATGATCTGGCCGTCGCTCGCCTTGATCTCGGAGAGGACGGTCTTCAGCCGCTCCTCGAACTCGCCGCGGTACTTGGCTCCCGCCACCATCGCGCCGAGGTCGAGCGAGACGAGCTGCTTGTTCTTCAGCGACTCGGGTACGTCGCCCTTCACGATCCGCTGGGCGAGGCCCTCGACGACGGCGGTCTTGCCGACGCCGGGCTCACCGATGAGGACGGGATTGTTCTTCGTGCGGCGGGACAGCACCTGCACCACGCGCCGGATCTCGTGGTCCCGGCCGATGACCGGGTCCAGCTTGCCCTCGCGCGCGGCGGCCGTGAAGTCCGTACCGAACTTCTCCAGCGCCTTGTACTGCCCTTCCGGGTCGGGTGTGGTCACCCGGCGTCCTCCCCTGCTCTTCTCGAAGGCGTCGAGCAGCTTCGATGCGCTCGCGCCCTGCCGGTCGAGGATCTCACCGGCCTGGCCGCCCTTGGCGGCGATCCCGATGAGCAGGTGCTCGGTGGAGAGGAAGTCGTCGCCGAGCTCCTTGGCCCGCCGGTCGGCGTCGGCGATGACCGCGAGGAACTCGCGGTTGGGCTGCGGGGGCGCGACCGTGGATCCCGTGGTGCTCGGCTGGGCGGCGATCAGCCGCTCCGCGCCGGCGCGCACGACCGCCTGGTCGGCCTCGACGGCGGCGAGCAGATCGGTGATGTTCTCGTTGTCCTGACCCGCCAAGAGGGCCAGGAGCAGATGTGCGGGGATGAGATCCGGGTTCCCCTCGGACACGGCGCGGCTCGTGGCCGCGTTGATCGCGTCCCGGCTCCGGTTGGTCAGTTCGACGTCCACGTGCGGTGTTCCTCCTCTTGTGCGGGGTCGTACGGGCCTGGTGTACGACTACACGACTTCTCTGACCCTTCCAACGTACACAAAGTTGAGTCCATTCCGCTCAAGGTTTCGGTGGGAGTTCTCCCCCGGGTAGTTTCCGGGGCATGGCCACAGACCCGAGGAACCCTTCCGACTCGTACCTCAGCTTCTGGCGCGAGTACCACATGTGCACCCTGACGACCCCGCGCGCGGACGGCACCCCGCACGTGGTGGCGGTCGGCGTCACGTACGACCCCGAGGGCGGGTACGCGCGGGTGATCACCAACAAGAACAGCCGGAAGGTCGCGAACGTCCTGGCGGCGGGCGCGGACGGCGCGCGGGTGGCGGTCTGCCAGGTCGACAAGGGGCGCTGGGCCACCCTGGAGGGCGTCGGGCGCGTCCGCACGGAGGCAGAGGTCGTCGCGGACGCCGTCGCCCGCTACGCCGAGCGGTACGGCCGCACGCCGGCCCCGAACCCGGACCGGGTCGTCATCGAGATCGCCCTCACCCGGGCGATGGGCCGCGCCTGATCCCGGCGCCGCTCGTCCCGGCGCGCCTGGCCCCCGATACGGAAAAGCACAGCGGCGCCATCGCGATTCAGGTTCGCGATGGCGCCGCTGTGTGGGGGAAGTACCTGAGCGATCTACAACGACGGGGGAATCGCTCAGGCACTGCGGGGGGTGGCGGTGATGGTCTCGGGCTCGATCAGCTGGTGGTCACGCTGGTCGAGATTGACGAAGATCATGCCGTACCGGATGGCACAGCGGATCGGCTGCGGCGCGCCGCGAGGACGGCGGAGACAGCGGTAAGCACGGACGTCCTCGTCCTGCTCTCGTGCCACGACGATCGGTTCTCCGAAGAGGGTGACCTTCAGCGCGTCGCCACGGTGGGGGATTGCCGTGGCGAGGTCGACGAAGTGCCAGCCGGATCGATAGGCCGAGGCCATCTCCCGACGGAACCGGCGATCGTCAGGCGGAACGCTCACTCGCCCGCACCCTTGGGTGCGACTTCCCAAGAGGGCTCCTCGGGACTGGCGAGAAGGACGTGCGCCGGGGAGCTCTCCCATGAGGGCTCGCTCGGCCCTGCCTCCACGGAGTGCGCCGGGTTACTCTCCCACGAGGGCTCGCCGTTCTCTGCGAGCACACCGAGAGCAGCCGCAACAACGGCTATGGCGCTAAGTGCACGAACCATCCTGGTCATGGCCGATCTCCACCTCTTTTGATCACTACCTCCCCCCCGCGCTAAGACGATGGCTCACGGGCACCCCTTTCCACCAGCCAACCCGGGCATCATGTTCCTGTAATTCATGACCCTGAGGGGGGTGCAAATGATGCTCGAAGGTGATGAATCGCCCCATAAGCACAGTCACGGTGAACTATGCGACGTGGGTAAAGAGCTGTACGCGAACGCCCTCCGCCTGGGTCGAATCGCCCGTTCCGAGGCCGAGGCCGCCCCGTGCCTGACGGAACTGTCCCTTCTTCACCCGGACCCGGACGACAGCCAGTGGCTGCGCGCGGTGCCGCCCTCCATAGCCCTCAACCAGCTCATCCACCCGATAGAGCAGGAGATACAGTCGCGCCGCCAGCACGCCATCGCGCTGGCCGACGCGTTCGAGCCGTTCCTCGCCATCCACGCGCAGGACCCGTCGGCGACCCAGGCCATCACGGTCCTCGAAGGCCTCAGCGTCATCAACGCGACACTCGACCGCGTCATCAACGAGTGCACGGTCGAGCTCCTCACCATCCAGCCCGGCAGCGGCCGGCGCCCCGAGACGCTGGAAGCGGCCCTGCGCCGCATGGCACCGCTCCTCGACCGCGGTGTCCGGATGCGCACGCTCTACCAGCACACCGCCCGGCACCATCCCGCCACCCTGGCGTACGTGGAGCGGGTCGCCCCCTACGGGCTCGAACTCCGCACCCTCGAAGAGATCATCGACCGGCTGATCATCGTCGACCGCAAGGTCGCCTTCGTCCCGGCCCGCAGCGACCGCCAGGTCGCCCTCGAACTCCGCCACGAGGGCCTCGTCCAGTACCTCGTCGGCGTCTTCGACCAGTTCTGGCTGCACGGCGTGCCGTGGGAGGAGGAGATCCCCTACAGCCCGTCCGTGGACGGCATCGGCGGTGTCCAGCGGTCCATCGCCAAGCTCCTCGTCGAAGGGCACGTCGACGAGGCCATCGCCCGGCGCCTCGGCATGAACGTCCGCACCTGCCGCGCCCACATCGCCAAGCTCGCCGCCGCCCTCGGCAGCGGCAGCCGGGCGCAGCTCGGCTATCTCATCGCCCAGTCCGGCATTCTCGAACGGGACAACTGACCAGCGTGTACGTACAGATCGGCCTCGACGGACCCGCGGGGACGCTCCGGGTCTCCGGCCACGGGCTGCCGACCGTGGAGCTCGTACGGGCCCCGGGGACCCGCCCCGACACCCACACCCCCATCGGGACCCGCAAGCCCGCCCTGCTCGCGCTGACCGTGGACGGGGAGCCCGCCCGCATCAAGCCCGCGCGGGGGCGGCTGCTGCGCTCCTCGTACCGCGTCGACGCCCGGGTCGACGGCGTCCGCTACCGGCTCGTGCCCTGCTCGTACGTGGAGAGCCGGCTCACCCGGAACGGGCGGCGGCTCGGCACCCTGGAGTCCCTCGGGGACGGCCGGGTGGACGCCGACTGGGACCCGGCGGCCGAGCCCACCCCCCGCGACCACGCCCTCGGCACCGCCCTCGCCGCCGCCTTCGGCACCGGGGCGGCCCCGTGGTGGGAGACCGTCGGCGACATCGTGGGCGAGCTGATCCCCTGACGCCATGACGCTCTGACGTCCTGACGCCCTGGCGCGCGTACGGATGAGGCCCCCTCCACCGTCGTGGAATGGTCCTCATCCGTATACGTACGTGCCGTGCGGAGCTATTCGCCGCGCTTCGGACGCCAGACCACCAGCGCGCTCGCCTGCTGCACGTCCTGGTACGGCACCAGGTCGCGGCGGTACGAGGCGTGCACCTGGGCCTCGCGCTGCCGCATAGCCGCCGCCGCGCCGTCGACCGCGGCCGACAGCTCGGCGATCCGGCTCTGCAGCGCCGCGACCTGGTTCTCCAGCTCGATGATGCGCTTGATGCCGGCGAGGTTGATGCCCTCGTCCTGCGACAGCTGCTGCACCTGACGGAGCAGCTCGATGTCACGGGCCGAGTAGCGCCGCCCGCGGCCCGCCGTACGGTCCGGGGAGACCAGACCGAGACGGTCGTACTGCCGCAGGGTCTGCGGGTGCAGACCGGACAGCTGGGCCGCCACCGAGATGACGTACACCGGCGACTCGTCGGTCAGTTCGTACGGATTGCGTCGGCGCCCGTCCACGGGGTCACGCTCCCTTCGCGGCCTGGAACAGCTCCGCCCGGGGGTCCTCGGAGGCGGTCGCCTCGCGGAAGGTCTCCAGGGCCTCACGTGCCTTGTCGTCCAGCTCCTTCGGCACCGCGACCTCCACCGTGACGAGCAGGTCGCCGCGGGTGCCGTCCTTGCGGACCGCGCCCTTGCCGCGGGCGCGCATGGTCCGGCCGTTCGGCGTGCCCGCGGGCAGCTTGAGCGTCACCGCGGGGCCGCCGAGCGTCGGGACCTTGATCTCGCCGCCGAGCGCCGCCTCCGTGAAGGAGACCGGCACCGTGACGGTGAGGTTGTCGTCCTTGCGGCCGAAGACCGCGTGCTCGTCGACGTGCACGACGACGTACAGGTCGCCGTGCTGGCCGCCGCGCTCGCCCGGGGCGCCCTTGCCGCGCAGCCGGATCCGCTGCCCGTCGGTGACGCCCGCCGGGATGCGGACCTGCATGGTGCGGGAGGACTTGGCCCGCCCGCTGCCCTTGCAGACCTCGCAGGGGTTCTCGGCGATGAGGCCGCGGCCCTTGCAGTCGACGCACGGGTCGGTGAGCGAGAAGCCGCCGCCGCTGCCGCGCGAGACCTGTCCGGTGCCGACACAGGTCGGGCACACCCGGGGCGTGCCGTTCTTGTCGCCGGTGCCCGAACAGGCCGTGCACGGCTGCTGGCTGGACATCCGCAGCGGTACGGTCGCGCCCTCGACGGCCTCGATGAAGCTGAGCGTCACCTCGGACTCGATGTCCTGGCCGCGGCGCGGCTGGGTGCGCGCACCCGGGCCGGCCCCGCGGTTGAACAGGCCGCCGAAGACGTCCCCGATGCCGCCGCCGCCACCGAAGCCACCGGCTCCGCCGGGGCCGCCCTGGGCGCCTCCGAAGAGGTCGCCCAGGTCGAAGTTGAACGAGCCGCCGCCGGGGCCGCCGGGAGACCGGAAGCCGCCGTTGCCGAAGAGGGCGCGGGCCTCGTCGTACTCCTTGCGCTTCTTGGGGTCACCGAGGATGTCGTTGGCCTCGGAGATCTCCTTGAAGCGCGACTCGGCGCTCGCGTCACCCTTGTTGGCGTCCGGATGGTTCTCGCGGGCGAGCTTCCGGTACGCCTTCTTGATCTCGGCCTCGGTGGCGTCCTTGGGGACGCCGAGAACCTTGTAGTAGTCCTTCTCGACGAAGTCCTTCGTGCTCATCGACGTCCCTCCTTCCGGACGATCGTTGCGTCACCCCTCTTCGGGGGCACCGCTCTCCTCGTCGGCCTTCTCTTCCTTGGTGCCGGGCGTGGCGCCCGGCTGGGGCTCGGCCACCGCGACCCTGGCGGGCCTGATGGTCCGCTCGCCGATCCGGTACCCGGGCTGCAGGATCGCCACGCAGGTCGTCTCGGTGACGTCCGGCGCGTACGAGTGCATCAGGGCCTCGTGGATCGTCGGGTCGAAGGGCTCGCCCTCCTTGCCGAACTGCTGCAGACCCATCTTGGCGACGACGGTCTCCAGCGATTCGGCCACCGACTTGAACCCGCCCGTGAGCTCGCCGTGGTCCCGGGCCCTGCCGACGTCGTCGAGGACGGGCAGGAGCTCGGACAGGAGCGTCGCGACGGCGATCTCCTTGACCGTGACCCGGTCCCGCTCCACGCGGCGGCGGTAGTTCTGGTATTCGGCCTGGAGCCGCTGGAGGTCCGCGGTGCGCTCGTCGAGCGCGGAACGGACCTGGTCCAGCTGGGCGGTGAGGCCCGCGGTACCGGCCGACTTCTGGCTGCTTGCGTCCCCGGCCGGGGCCGCCTTCTCCTCCGTGGAGGAGTCGGCGGCCTCGGCGGCGTCGTCAGGGGTGGCGCCGGAGGGGACGTCGGACTCCTCGAAGCCCGGGGTCTCCTCGGTCACGCCTGACCACCCTTCTTGGGCTCGTCGTCGATGATCTCGGCGTCGACGACGTCGTCGTCCTGCGCCTGGGCCTGACCGGCGTCGCCGCCGGCGGCCTGGGCGCCCTGGGCGTCGGCGTACAGCGCCTGGCCGAGCTTCTGCGAGACGGCCGCGACCTTCTCGGTGGCGGTGCGGATCTCGGCGGTGTCCTCGCCCTTGAGCTTCTCCTTCAGCTCGACGAGTGCGGCCTCGACCTCGGCCTTGACGTCACCGGGGACCTTGTCCTCGTTGTCCTTGAGG
The DNA here is from genome assembly GCF_053607625.1 of Streptomyces sp. NPDC055103. NCBI lineage: Bacteria > Bacillati > Actinomycetota > Actinomycetes > Kitasatosporales > Streptomycetaceae > Streptomyces > Streptomyces sp. NPDC055103. The sequence goes on along the minus strand of NZ_JBSGTX010000072.1, from coordinate 30,507 downwards.
AACTTCTCCGTCTGGTAGACGAGCTGCTCGCCCTGGTTGCGGGACTCGGCGGCCTCGCGGCGACGGTGGTCCTCGTCCGCGTACTGCTCGGCCTCCTGACGCATCCGGTCGACCTCGTCCTTCGGCAGCGAGGAGCCGCCGGTGACGGTCATCTTCTGCTCCTTGCCCGTGCCGAGGTCCTTCGCGGTCACGTGCATGATGCCGTTGGCGTCGATGTCGAAGGCGACCTCGATCTGCGGGACACCACGCGGGGCCGGCGGCAGACCCGTCAGCTCGAACATGCCGAGCTTCTTGTTGTACGCCGCGATCTCGCGCTCGCCCTGGTAGACCTGGATCTGCACGGACGGCTGGTTGTCCTCGGCCGTCGTGAAGATCTCGGACCGCTTGGTCGGGATCGTGGTGTTGCGCTCGATGAGCTTGGTCATGATCCCTCCCTTGGTCTCGATGCCGAGGGACAGCGGGGTCACGTCGAGGAGCAGGACGTCCTTGACCTCACCCTTGAGGACACCGGCCTGGAGCGCGGCGCCGATGGCGACGACCTCGTCCGGGTTGACGCCCTTGTTGGCGTCCTGACCACCGGTGAGCTCCTTGACGAGCTCGGCGACGGCCGGCATGCGGGTGGAGCCACCGACGAGAACGACGTGGTCGATCTCGCGGAGCTCGATGCCCGCGTCCTTGATGACGTTGTGGAACGGCACCTTGCAGCGGTCGAGCAGGTCGGAGGTGAGCTGCTGGAACTGGGCGCGCGTGAGCTTCTCGTCCAGGTGCAGCGGGCCCTCGGCGGAGGCCGTGATGTAGGGCAGGTTGATCGAGGTCTCCGTGGAGGAGGACAGCTCGATCTTCGCCTTCTCGGCGGCCTCGCGCAGACGCTGGAGCGCCATCTTGTCCTTGGCCAGGTCCACGCCGTGGCCGTTCTGGAACTGCGTCACGAGGTAGTCGACGACGCGCTGGTCCCAGTCGTCACCACCGAGGTGGTTGTCACCGTTGGTGGCCTTCACCTCGACGACGCCGTCGCCGATCTCCAGGAGGGACACGTCGAAGGTGCCGCCACCGAGGTCGAAGACGAGGATCGTCTGGTCGTCCTTGTCGAGGCCGTACGCGAGGGCCGCGGCGGTCGGCTCGTTGACGATGCGCAGGACGTTGAGGCCCGCGATCTCACCGGCCTCCTTGGTGGCCTGGCGCTCGGAGTCGTTGAAGTACGCCGGGACGGTGATGACCGCGTCGACGACCTTCTCGCCCAGGTACGCCTCGGCGTCACGCTTGAGCTTCTGCAGGATGAAGGCGCTCATCTGCTGCGGGTTGAAGTTCTTGCCGTCGATCTCGATCTTCCAGTCGGTGCCCATGTGGCGCTTGACCGACCGGATGGTCCTGTCGACGTTGGTGACGGCCTGACGCTTGGCCACCTCGCCGACGAGCACCTCGCCGTTCTTCGCGAAGGCGACGACGGACGGCGTGGTCCGGGCACCCTCGGCGTTGGTGATGACGGTGGGCTCGCCGCCTTCCAGAACGCTGACGACCGAGTTAGTCGTGCCCAGGTCGATGCCGACCGCACGTGCCATGTCAATTCCTCCAGCAGACGTACTTGAGTGGATCTGACTCAAGGATGCACGAGACTCCGCGGCGCGTCAACAGACCTGAGTCCTGTCGACTCAACTCTTCGCCCGCCCGGCCACTCAAATAGCGCCCGGAAGGGGGCTCCGAGCGCGTCGATACCGCTCCGGAGAGGGGCGCGCATGAGAGAGTCCGGATGCTCCTTGCCGGGCAAAAGCAGGCATATCCCACGAATATCCCATGATTCTCATCGGCTCACTCGGAAGGGTGTGGGGAATGGCGGCCAAGCGCGCCTTCGACGTCCTGGGCGGGCTCGCCCTCCTGGCCGTGCTCTCCCCGGTCCTCGCCGCCGTCGCCCTCTCGGTCGCGCTCGGCGGTACGACGCCCGGCCGCGGCGTGCTGCGGCGCCGGACGGTGGCGGGTCTGGGCGGCCGGACCTTCACGATGCTGACCTTCAGGACGAGGAGCCCGCTGGCCGCGCTCCCCCTGCTCGTCCACGTCGTCGCGGGTCAGATGTCGCTGGTCGGACCGTGCCCGCTGACCCCCTCCCACCGCGAGTGCGCGGGCGAGGGCCGCCGCCGGCTCTCCGTACGCCCCGGACTCACCGGGCCGTGGCAGATCAGCGGACGCTCCGAGCTGCCGTGGGAGGAGCGCGAGCTGCTCGACCTCCACTATGTGGACCACCACTGGCTGGGAATGGACCTGAACATCCTGGCGCGTACGCTTCCAGCAGTGCGCAGACGTCGCGCGGCAAGGTTTGCCTGAGCGATACAGATCACCGTGAGTGCCGCTACAGCGCGGGGCCGTGACCCGGTAATCTCAGCACGGACTCAATAAGTTACCGCTTAGTAGGCTCGCGAGTCAGCAGGCACGCGAGGCCCGCCCGAGGAGCCCCTCATGCAACTCGCCGCGATCGTCGTGTCGATCGTCATCACGGTGGTGGCCGTCGCGCTGTTCGGCCGTGCCACCGTGCAGATCTACCGCTTCGTGCGGCTCGGTCAGCCGGTCCCCGCGGGCACGCGCACCGGCGACCCCACGCAGCGCACCATCACGCTGGCCAAGGAATTCCTCGGCCACACCCGGATGAACCGCTGGGGCATCGTCGGCGTCGCGCACTGGTTCGTCGCCATCGGCTTCTTCGCACTGCTCCTGACGATCGTCAACGCCTTCGGCCAGCTGTTCCAGGCCGACTGGCTGATCCCGATCATCGGCGACTGGCTGCCATACGAGATCTTCACCGAGTTCCTCGGCCTGATGACGGTCCTCGGCATCGTGACCCTCATCGTGATCCGGCAGCTGAGCAAGCCGACCAGGGCGGGCCGCAAGTCCCGCTTCGCGGGCTCCAAGACGGGCCAGGCCTACTTCGTCGAGGCCGTCATCCTGATCGTCGGCGCCTGCATCATGACGCTGCGCGCCCTCGAAGGCGTCCAGCACCACGTGACCAGCTGGGAGCCGGGCTTCTTCGCCTCGTACCCGCTGATCGCGCTGCTCGACGGCCTGAGCCTGAGCACGATCCAGTACCTCACCTACGCCGTCGCCGCGCTCAAGATCGTCACGTCCTTCACCTGGATGATCACGGTCTCGCTCAACACCAACATGGGTGTCGCCTGGCACCGCTTCCTCGGCTTCCCGAACATCTGGTTCAAGCGGAACTCCGACGGGTCCACCGCCCTCGGCGCGCTCCAGCCGATGACGACCGCCGGCAAGGAGATCGACTGGGAGGACCCGGCCGAGGACGCCGTCTTCGGTGTCTCCCAGGTCGAGCAGTTCTCCTGGAAGGGCATCCTCGACTTCTCCACCTGCACCGAGTGCGGCCGCTGCCAGTCGCAGTGCCCCGCCTGGAACACCGGCAAGCCGCTCTCCCCCAAGCTCCTCATCATGTCGCTGCGCGACCACGCGCACGCCAAGGCCCCCTACCTCCTCGCCGGCGGCGGCAAGGACATGGAGGGCAACGAGAAGGCGACCCCGGAGCAGCTCAAGGACGTCCCCGCCTCCGCGATCGCCGAGGCCGAGCGCCCCCTCATCGGCACCGCCGAGGAGAACGGCGTCATCGACCCCGACGTCCTGTGGTCCTGCACCACCTGCGGCGCCTGCGTCGAGCAGTGCCCGGTCGACATCGAGCACATCGACCACATCGTCGACATGCGCCGCTACCAGGTGATGATCGAGTCCGCGTTCCCGTCCGAGGCGGGCACGATGCTCAAGAACCTGGAGAAGAAGGGCAACCCCTGGGGCCTCGCCAAGAAGGCCCGCGTCGAGTGGACCAAGGAGGTCGACTTCGAGGTCCCGATCGTGGGCAAGGACGTCGAGGACCTCTCGGAGTACGACTACCTCTACTGGGTCGGCTGCGCCGGCGCCCTGGAGGACCGGGCCAAGAAGACCACCAAGGCCTTCGCCGAGCTCCTCAACATCGCGGGCGTCAAGTTCGCGATCATGGGCGGCGACGAGAAGTGCACCGGTGACTCCCCCCGCCGCCTCGGCAACGAGCCGCTGTTCCAGCAGCTCGCCCAGGAGAACGTCGCGATGCTGAACATGGCGTTCGGCGAGGACGACGAGGACCCGGAGACGAAGAAGCCTAAGTCGGCGAAGCGGATCGTCTCCACCTGCCCGCACTGCTTCAACACCATCGCCAACGAGTACCCGCAGCTCGGTGGCGACTACGAGGTCATCCACCACACCCAGCTGCTCCAGCACCTCATCGACGAGGGCAAGCTGGTCCCGGTGACCCCGGTCGACGGCCTCATCACCTACCACGACCCCTGCTACCTGGGCCGTCACAACAAGGTCTACACGCCGCCGCGCGAGATCATGTCCGCCGTCCCCGGCCTGCGCCAGCAGGAGATGCACCGCCACAAGGAGCGCGGCTTCTGCTGCGGCGCCGGCGGTGCCCGGATGTGGATGGAGGAGCGCATCGGCAAGCGCATCAACACCGAGCGCGTCGACGAGGCCCTGTCCCTCAACCCGGACATCGTCTCCACCGCCTGCCCCTTCTGCCTCGTCATGCTGACGGACTCCGTCAACGGCAAGAAGAACGAGGGCAAGGCCAAGGAGAACCTCCAGGTCGTGGACGTGGCCCAGCTGCTCCTCGACTCGGTGAAGGCCCCGGCGGAACCGGAGCCGGAGCCCGCGCCGGAGCCCGAGCCGGAGCCGGCTCAGTAGCCACGCACGTACGAGAAGGACGGCCGTCCCGCGAAAGCGCGGGGCGGCCGTTCCCGTTCCGCGAACCCCAGGGGATCCCTCAGAGGGTTCCGCGAACCCCCAGGGGATCCCTTAGGGGATGTCACAGCTCAGCGGCAAGGACCGGCCGGGCGCGCGCCTCCACAGCCCGAGCGGGTACGTTCAAGGGCGTGGCTGGATTCAGGAACGGACGCGGCCGGGACAACCGCCCCCCGCAGCATCAGCAGCAGCAACCGCAGCAGGCGCCCTACGGGTACAACGCGGCCCCGCCGCCGTACCCGCAGCAGCAGTGGCCCCCGCAGAGCGGACAGTACGGCGGTCAGCAGGGCAGCGGTCAGTACGGCGGCCGGCAGTACGGTCAGCAGGGCGCCCCCCAGGGGCAGCCGCAGCAGCCCTACGGGGAGCCGGAGTACTTCGGCGAGCCGTACGGGCAGCAGCCGCAGTCGCAGCAGCCGCACCCCGGCACGGCGAACAACCCGGGCCACACGCAGATGTTCAGCGTCGACGACCCGTACGGCGACGGCGGCGGCTACCAGGCCGCGCCCCCCGTCCCCACGGGCCCCCGCCTCCCCTGGAAGGCCCTCCTGAGCGGCATCGTGCTGCGCCCGGCGGACACCTTCCTCCGGATGCGCGACCACGCCGTCTGGGGCCCGGCACTGATCGTCACCTTCCTCTACGGGCTGCTCGCGATCTTCGGCTTCGACGCGGCGCGCGACGAGGCGATCAACGCCACCCTGTCGACGGCGATCCCGTACGTCCTGATGACCGCCCTCGGCTTCGTCGTCGGCGGACTGATCCTCGGCGCGGTCACGCACACGCTCGCCCGCCAGCTCGGCGGCGACGGCACCTGGCAGCCGACCGTGGGCCTGTCCATGCTGATCATGTCGATCACGGACACGCCACGGCTCGTCTTCGCGCTCTTCCTCGGCGGCGAGAACGGCTTCGTCCAGGTCGTCGGCTGGCTGACCTGGCTCGCCCTCGGCGCCCTGCTCACCATGATGGTGAGCCGCTCGCACGACCTGCCCTGGCCGAAGGCCCTGGGCGCTTCGGCGATCCAGCTCGTCGCGCTCCTGAGCCTGACCAAGCTGGGCATGCTGTAGCGGCGGCGTCCGTACGCGAAGGGACGAGGCCCCTCACCGCACGGCGGTGGGGGGCTTCTCCGTACGTCCGCACGGCGGTGGGGGGCTTCTCCGTACGTCCGCACGCGGTGGGGGGCTTCTCCGTACGTCCGCTCAGCGGCTGCGGCCGCTGATCCGCCACCAGTCCCTGCGGTCCGACGGCTCCCGTGGGTCCCGTGGATCCGGCGTCCCGTCTGACCAGAACTCCAGCAGGTCGCCCGGCGCGAGCCCGAGGGCTCGCTCGATCTCGCCGGGGGTGAGGCCGCGCAGCGAGTCCGACAGCGACCTGGTCAGGTCGAACCAGTAGCCGCGCAGCGTCGACTCGCTCACGAACAGCTCGCGAGCGACCTGGGCGTAGCTGAGGCCACGGGCGCGACCGTGGAGGATCTGGCGCTGGCGCTCGCTCAGCAGGGTGATGCAGTCGCGCCGGACGAGCACTTCGAGGATGCCGACGACCTGTTGCGGTACGACGGTGCCGCCGGCGGCGACGTCGAGGAAGAGGCCCTCGGCCCGTTCTCGCGGCAGGGCCTTCGAGACGACGCCGCTCGCGCCGGCCGCGACACAGGCCGCGAGGACGAACCGGCGTTCCTCCTGGCTGTAGACGCAGACGCGGTAGCCGCGGCGGGTCAGCGTACGGACGGCGGCGATGCCCTGACGGACGTCGGGCTGCTGTTCCAGATTGGCCAGGTGCAGATCGAGCAGGACGACGTCCACCACCGGACCGCGGCTCACCAGCTCCTCCACGGTCGCGACCGCGGCGACGACGTCGAGACCGGGCATGAGCAGGCCGATCGACTCGCGGATCAGCGGGGCGTCGTCGACGACCGCCACCGCGGGTCTGCTCACGGCGCGTCCGCGAAGGCGGCCCGTACGGTCGGATGCCCCGGCCCGGCCGCCGGACCCGGGCGCGAGCGGATCGTGACGGTCGTCCCCTCGCCCACGGCGGACACGATCCCGACGTCGACACCCCGTCTGCGCAGCTCACCGACGACCACCTCGCGCAGCCCGACCCCGGCGGTCACCGACGCCGGATCGAAGCCGACGCCGTCGTCGTGCACGGTCAGCGTCCAGCTCCCGTCCCCCGCCCCGTCGAGGTGGACGACGACCTCGTGCGCGCGGGCGTGCACGCGGACGTTGAGGAGCAGGCTCCCGAGCGCGCGCTCCAGAGCCTCGGCCTGCGCGGCGGGGATCCGCAGGCCGGTGCCGAGATCGAGCGAGGCGACGACGTTCAGGTCGGCGAACCGGTCGCACACCCGCTTGACCACCGGGACGAGCCCGGCCGAGGGCCCTTCGCCGTCGGAGGCCTGCGCGTCCCTGCCCCGCAGATAGGAGCGCATCCGGCGCAGCTCCACCTCGGCCTGGCCGACGAGCCGGGCCCGCGAGACGCCGTCGCCCTGCTCGGTCAGCAGGCGCATGACGGCGACGCCGTTGTGCATCATCACCCGCGCCCGCCGCTCCTCCTCGCGCCGCGCCAGCTCGGCGGCACGCGCGCGTGAGGCGTCGGCGTCGCGCGCGATGCGGCGGGTGTATCCGAAGAACATCCGGGCGACCAACGCGTACACGACATACGTGAGGACGTTGCCGACGGCCGTCGAGGTCATCTCGCTGCCGACGTCGCCGCCGAGGTAGACCACGTAACAGACGGAGACGGCGAGCAGACTGCCCGCCCAGACGCCGACGACGCGCACACCGCCGGCGGTGATGATGACAGACAGCGCGTATCCCGGCTGGAACGCCGTCCAGGTGCCGAAGCGGTCCCAGGGCGCGAGCACCACGGGGCCCAGGACGAGCAGGGCGCAGGCCAGCCCGAAGTCGAGCACGGACACGACCGTGCCCGGCGGCCGGCGGCGTACGAGCGTCACGGCGCTCACCGCGAGGGCCGCGAGGGCGGCGGCGCCCCAGCAGGCGAGGTAGCCGGCCTCGTGCGGCGACCTCGCCGCCCCGAGCTGCACCGCGGGAACCATCTGCGCGACGGTCCCGAGCCGGACCCCCGCGGTGAAGTACGAGAAGGCCCGCTCGACGCCGGCCCTCGTCGTGGGCAGCTCCGCGACCCGCCACAGCCCACTACGGCTCCTCATCGTCCTCCTCGGCTCCGGGACAGCCTTCTGGCACGCAACGATGAAGATAGTTGAGCGGCATGCCCAAGGGCAGGGCCTCGTAAAGAGACCCTGCCCCAACGGAGTTCGACGAGCGGTTGGACGAGCAGTTGGACGAGCGGTTGGACGAGGAGACGCGTCGTCAGACGAGCTTGGCGAGCGCCGCCCAGGTGTAGTCCCCGGGGGCGCCGTCGATCGGGCCGCCGTAGCCGCCGAGCACCGCCATGCGCTGGAGACCCTTGTACGTGTTCGTCCCAGGGGCGCCGTCGATCGGGCCGGTGTACTGGAAGCCGGTGAACAGAGTCTGCAGGCCCTTCCACGAGTTGACGCCGAGGGCGCCGTCGGCCGGGCCGGTGTACCCGCCGAGCTTGGCGATCCGCTGCATCGCCGCGTACGTGTTCGTCCCCGGGACGCCGTCGACCACACCGCCGTAGCCGAAGCGCTTGCAGATGGTCTGCACGCCCATCCAGGAGTAGGTGCCCATCGCACCGTCGATCGGGCCGCCGTAGCCGCCCTTCGCGGCCATCCGCTGGAGACCCTTGTACGTGTTCGTGCCGGGCAGACCGTCGACCGGGCCGGTGTAGAGATAGCCCGTGACGACCTGCTGCACGCCCTTCCAGGTGTTGGTCCCCGGCACGCCGTCCAGGGCCCCGGTGTAGCCGCCGGCGCCGGCGATCTTCTGCAGCGTCAGCCCCTCTCCCCCGGAGGAGGGCGGAGGCGTGCCGCCTCCGACGACGGAGAGCGGGTTGACCCGGACGCCGCTCGCGTTGATGACGTGCCAGTGCAGGTGCGGCCCGGTCGAGTTGCCGGAGCCGTCGGCCCCCGCCGCCCCTCCGGAGCGCCCGACGACCGTCCCGGCGGCGACGGAGGCGCCGTTGGCGAGCAGGAACTGCGACAGGTGCATGTACTGGCTGCGGTAGCCCTCGGCGTGGTGGATGGTGACGGTGTGGCCGCCGGTGCCGTTGTAGGGGATGTTCTCGATCGTTCCGGCGCCGCAGGCCGGGAGCGAGGTCCCCACGGCCATGCCGAAGTCGACGCCGTTGTGGTACGGCGGGTCCCACGGCCCTGTGATGGCGTACGCGCCGAACGGGTTGTAGAGCGCGGGGACGGCGTACGCACTGGTGGGCAGCACGAGCCCGCCGGCGGCCAGCGCGCCGCCGCCCACCACCGCGCCACGCAGCAGCGTGCGGCGGCTGACGCCCGCCGGGACGTGAGGGTCGTCGTGGCCGTCGCCACAACGGTGCCGTGCCTCGTTCTCGGTCAACGCTTCTCCCTGGGCTGTCTCGACGTACGGGGATTTCGAGCGGGGATGCCAAGCGGGTCTTCGAGCAGGGTCTTCGAGCAGGGTCTTCGAGCAGGGTCTTCGAGCGGGGTCTTCGAGCGGGATGTTCCGGAAGATCACGAGCTCGCTCATCCCATCGGCCAGGACCGCCGCCGACAACCCAACGAATCCGCGGAACCGGAGCCTCAACTCCGCGCATTCGTTGGGTTGTCGGCGTACGAGCCGTGCGGTGGTCTTGACCGGTCCGTGGTTCGTCCGGCGGTGCAGGCATTCCAGGAGGTCAGGTGCCCGAGTGGGTTGATGGCGAAGGACGGGGACCGTCCCGGCGGTCCGTCCTGCGGACGGCCGGCGCGCTGCTGCCGGCACTGGTCCTGGGGGTGGGCGCGGGCGGCACGGCCTCGGCGAGCGCGCCCCGGGCCTCCGGAACGGACGCCCCGGCCTCGGGAGCAGACGCCCGGGCCTCCGCGGCGGACGTCCTGGGAAGGTTCTCGTCACCCGGATACGCGTGGCGGGCCACGGAAGCACCGGCCCCCTCCGGCGCCCCGGCCGGCGGCGTGGTGTTCACCCTCACCGCACCGGACGGCGGGCCGCTGCCCGGCCGGCGCGTCCGGTTCTCCCTGAGCTCCTTCCACGCCGCCCGTCCCGGCTTCTGGTTCGAGGTGTCCGAGGGCCGCAAGTCCCCCGGCAGACACGGCTATCTGGACCTCGACACGGACGCGGACGGAACGGTCGACCTGACCTCCTGGCTCCGGCACGGCGCCGTACCGAACGCCGCGACAGCGGCACGCCCCGTGGTCCGGGCCCAACTGGTGGGCTCCGAGACGATCCTCGCCGCATCCCACCTCTCCGTCCTCCCCCTCCTCCCCACCACCCTTCAGAGAGGTGCACGTTGACGAGAACGGTCGCCGGGGCCGAGCAATGGGCTCGCCTGCACGTCACCGACGGTGGTGCCGCCGGCTTCGACAACGGCTCCAACTGGTCCGACATGTGCCAGTCCCTGATGTTCCGGGCGTGCGACCTGAGCAGCTCGCGGGGCACGGCGTACGACGCCTGGGAGGCATCGGGCGAGGGGCACCCGGACTACTCGGCCGCGCCCCGCGGGGCCTTCCACTGGTGGGCCAACGCGGTACGGCTCACCCCCGGCCACGTCGCCCTGGACCTCGACGGCGGCGGCACCCGCTGCCTGATGGCGACGGGCCATCTGTCGGGCGGGGAGGACTTCACCCCCGGCGGCTACCGCATCGGGACCCAGTCCGTGGCCCGGTACAACTCCCTCTCCGGCCTCGTCTACCTGGGCTGGACCCTGGACAACGTCGGTTCGCGGATGGCCGATCTGGGCACGCCGGGCCCCGGGGGCACCACGTACACCCTGACGACCGAGGACCAGAAGGTCCTGCAGACACTCGCGCAGCGCGGCGGCTACACCGGCCCCGTCGACGGCGCGATCGGCGTCAACGGCTGGAAGGGCGTGCAGACGGCGGTCCGCGGCTACGGCTACGCGGGCCCGGTCGACGGCCTGCCCGGCACCGAGACGTACAAGGCCGTCCAGGCCCTGGCCAGGGACGGCGGCTACACCGGCCCGGTCGACGGCGTCCTCGGCCCGAACACCATCCTCGGTGTGAAGGGCTGGCTGGCCTCGCACCCGCCGACGACGACACCGGCGCCGGGCCCGGCGCCGACCCCCTCACCGACGGACGCGGTGTACGGGATCGACGTCGGCACCAGCCAGGCGAACCTGGACTTCCTGGCCGCGCGCAGCGCCGGCTTCCGGTTCTGCGTCGTGAAGGCGGGCGGCTCCAACGACGGCACCCACCTGCCCTACACCTCGCCGCACTACGTCCGGCAGGTCGACGAGGCCCGGGCGGCCGGCTTCCTCGTCGGCCACTACTGGATGACCGGCTGGGGAGCGGCGGCCACCGACGCCGAGTACTTCCTCGCCCATCTGCGCGCCTACCGCCCCGGCGAGCCGCTGATGGTCGACGTCGAGGGCGTCGACCAGAGCCCGGTGTGGACGGACGCCCAGACGGCGCAGTTCATCGGCATCGTGAAGGCCCGCCTGGGCACGACGCCGTTCCTCTACACGTACTCGTCCCTGCTCCAGTCCCGCTCCTGGCCGCAGACGCAGGCGACGGGCGCGAAGCTCTGGATCGCGGACTACGGGGCCGCGGCGGGCAGCCCGCGGATCGGCACCGCGTATCCGGACTGGGCGATCCACCAGTTCAGCGACACGGGCTCGGTCAAGGGCGTCGCCGTGGACCTGAACCAGGCGAAGCCGGACGCGTTCGGGTCGGCGGTCCTGCCGCCCCCGGGAGCGAACCCGGTCCCCGACCCGGCGCCGGACATCCCGCTCGCCGACGGCGTGACCCTCCAGCGGATCGCGCAGCTCGGCGGCTACACCGGCCCGCTGGACGGCGTCCTCGGCCCCCTGTCGTGGAAGGGCGTCCAGACCCTCCTCACCCAGCTGGCGCTGTACAGCGGCCCGGTCGACGGCGTCCCCGGCACGAACACGTACAAGGGCCTCCAGCTGCTGGCGCAGCGCGGCGGCTACACGGGCCCGGTCGACGGGATCATGGGCCCGAACACGTACGCCGGGCTGCGCGGCTACCTGGACCAGGCCGGCGGTACGGGGACGGTGGCGCTCTCGACGGCGGACGCGAAGACGCTCCAGCAGGTCGCCCAGCGCGGCGGCTACGCGGGCCCGGTCGACGGGATCATGGGCCCGAACGGCTGGAAGGGCGTCCAGACCGTCCTCGCGCAGGGCTGGTTCACCGGCCCGATCGACGGGACGCCCGACCCGGACACGTACAAGGGGCTCCAGCGGCTGGCCGCCGACTACGGCTACACCGGTCCGATCGACGGCGTCCCCGGCACGAACACCTTCGCGGCGATCCGCACGTACCTGAGCGTGACGGGCGCGGGCCCCGGCCCGATCTCGACGGCCGACGGAACGATCCTCCAGAAGATCGCCAAGGGCGGCGGCTACACGGGCCCACTGGACGGCGTCCTCGGCCCCCTGTCGTGGAAGGGCGTCCAGACGGTCCTCCGAGGCTACGGCTACACCGGCCCACTGGACGGGACGCCCGCCACGAACACGTACAAGGGACTGCAGACCCTGGCGACGGCGGGCGGCTACTCGGGCCCGATAGACGGCGTCATGGGCACGAACTCGTGGAAGGGCGTCCAGACGGTGATGGGGCGCTTCGGCTACACGGGTCCGATCGACGGCGCGCCGGGGACGAACACGTACGCGGCGATGCAGCGGATGGCCGTGCTCGGCGGCTACACGGGCCCCGCCGACGGGGTGCTCGGCTCGTACAGCTGGGCCGGGATCCAGGCGTGCCTGCGCGGCTCGGGCTACTCGGGCCTGATCGACGGCGTCCCCGGCACGGCGACGTACGTGGCGGTCCAGCGACTGGCCCAGAACGGCGGCTACACGGGCCCGCTGGACGGGGTCCCGGGCACGTACACGTACCAGGCACTGAGCAACCTGGTCACCTGAGCCGGCTCAGGTGACCAGGTGACCGGATGAGGCAAGAGGGTCAGGCGTCGAGAACCTGGCCCTCACGCCGCACGACGGGCGGCTCGACCGACCACGGGAAGTTGATCCACTCGTCGGTCTTCTTCCACACGTACTCGCACTTCACGAGCGAGTGCGACTTCTCGTAGATGACGGCCGAGCGGACCTCGGCGACGTGGTCGACGCAGAAGTCGTGGACGAGCTTGAGCGTCTTGCCGGTGTCGGCGACGTCGTCGGTGATGAGCACCTTCTTGTCGCTGAAGTCGATCGCGTCGGGCACGGGCGCCAGCATGACCGGCATCTCCAGGGTGGTCCCCACGCCGGTGTAGAACTCCACGTTCACGAGGTGGATGTTCTTGCAGTCGAGCGCGTAGGCCAGACCGCCGGCGACGAAGACGCCGCCGCGGGCGATGGAGAGCACGATGTCGGGCTCGTAACCGTCGTCGGCGATGGTCTGCGCCAGCTCGCGGACGGCGGTCCCGAAGCCCTCGTACGTCAGGTTCTCGCGTACTTCACTCATGCCGGCTACCGCCTCACACCTGGGTCCGATGGAAGTTCATGAACGAGCGGGAGGCCGTCGGGCCCCGCTGTCCCTGGTACCGGGAGCCGTACCGCTCGCTCCCGTACGGGAACTCGGCGGGCGAGCTCAGCCGGAACAGGCAGAGCTGGCCGATCTTCATGCCCGGCCACAGCTTGATCGGCAGGGTGGCGAGGTTCGACAGCTCCAGGGTCACGTGCCCGGAGAAGCCGGGGTCGATGAACCCGGCGGTCGAGTGAGTGACCAGCCCGAGCCGCCCGAGGGAGCTCTTCCCCTCCAGCCGGGACGCGATGTCGTCCGGCAGGGAGATGACCTCGTAGGTCGAGGCGAGCACGAACTCGCCCGGGTGGAGGATGAACGCCTCGTCGCCCTCCGGCTCGACCTCCCGCGTCAGGTCGAGCTGCTCGACGGCGGGGTCGATGTGGGGGTAGCGGTGGTTCTCGAACACCCGGAAGAAGCGGTCAAGCCTCACGTCGATGCTCGAGGGCTGCACCATGGATTCGTCGTACGGGTCGATGCGCACCCGTCCGGCATCGATCTCGGCCCGGATGTCCTTGTCTGAGAGAAGCACGCCCCCACGATACGCAGAGGGCGCGGACCTGCCCCAATCGGCAGGGCTCCGCGCCCCGGCCCCCAGGCCGTGTCCCGCTCAGCGCTGCCCGAGCGCCACGGGCACCGCGTGCCGCAACCGCGCGCAGCGCGGACACCGGATGAGCCGCCCGGGCCCGATCCGCCCGGCCCCGAGCTGCTGAAGCGGGAACGACGCGGTACTGAACACATGCCCTTCGGCACAGCGGACGACGGTGCGCTCCATGGAACCCATCAAGTCCCTTCCCCTACACATGCGGTGGACGAGACAGCCACATTAGGGGATCAACAGGACACCCTCCAGGCGGCACTCCGCACACGCGGAGGCGTGAGCTTCGCCTCAAGTGGCGCGTGGGGTACAGTGTGCAACGATGCGGCACGGTTCATACGGCCGCTGTGCGGATGTAGTTTAATGGTAGAACATGAGCTTCCCAAGCTTATAGCGCGGGTTCGATTCCCGTCATCCGCTCCATAGCAAAGCCCCAGGTCAGAGACCTGGGGCTTCGTCGTTGTCTAGACCTCTCGGGGCTGGCCGTGCCCTCTACGTGCCCCAACTCGGGGATATGCCCTGCGCGGACCGGCACGCGGCGCACCACAGGCGCAGGCGCACCGGCACGTGGATCTCCCCCACCCAGGACCGGTGGGCGGTATTGCTGACCAACAAGCTCTACTACACCCGCGACCGCCAACCGCTGACGGACGTCCGCAACGCGTCTCGCGGTCTCTTGGGATGCCTACCCAGCTGCCGGGGTCCGCAAGCCCCTCACTGCTTGGACTCCGGCCGCGGAGGCACGGGAGAGCCTGCCGTCCCTGTCCTGCGGCCGTCGGCGGACAGCAGAGCGAGCACCGCGAGCACCGCGAGGAGGATCAGGACGAGCAGCAGCACGGTGAGGACCGTGGGGTGGTTCCACAGGGCGAACAGAAGGGCGATGAGCAGCAGGGCGCCGACGGTCAGCCACTTGCGGTGGGCCTCGGTCCAGGTGCCGACGGGCCCGGTGTTGATGCCGTGGCCGCCCCACCACCCGGCCGCCGAGTCGGCGCCGCGCTCGGCGGTGGAGCGGGTGGCGCAGGCCAGTCGGCCAGGGCCGATGAAGTAGGCGCCGAGGGCGATGACGATGCCCAGCACGATCGCGGTGCGCAGGGCGATCCGCAGGAAGTGCAGGAGATGGTCGAAAACGGCTGCCGCGGCCGCCTCGGACTGCACCTGCGGCAGGAGGTGGTCCAAGTAGTAGCGGCGGGCGACGACGAGGCCGATGGCGACGACCAGGCACGCGAAGGCCGCGCCCAGGGCCGTCTTCGCCAAGGCGCGCCGGCGCCGGTGGGCCAGGAACACCCCGCCCGCGGCCAGCACCACCGTCAGCACGGGCAGCCAGTTGCCGAGGACGTCCAGGGCGTGCGCGGCGCCCTGCATCTTCTCCAGCTTGTCGGACTGGAAGAGCACCATCTGCTTGTCGACGTCCGGGATCTTCTCCGCCGGCTCCAGGCCCGCGTCCACCAGCTCCTGCTTGACCTTGTCCACGGCCTCGCCGACGTCGAGGGTGACCGTGCCCTCCGAGACTCCGACCGCTCCGCGGCCCTTGCCGGTCAGGGCGTGCACCACGGCCGTGTGGGCGGCCCGGTTGGCGGTGACCCACACCTTCTCGAACCGGTCGCTCTCGACGAAACGGGTCGCCACCTTGTCCGCGGCCGAGTTCACGGCGTCGTCCAGCTGCGGGGCGAGCCCCCTGACCGCCTTGGCCGCGCGGGACGGCAGGCCCTGTGACTGCAGCCAGGCCGCGATCTCGGCGGTGACCTGCTTGCCGTCGACGCGTACGTCCACGGCATGGACGATCCGGTTGTGCGCGGCGGCCTCGATCGCCGGGTCGGAGGCGAGCGGTTTCATCGTGGCGACGTAGCGGTCCGTGTCGAGGGCGATGTCGTGCACCCACACGGTCAGCACCGACACGGGGACCAGGATGCAGGCGAGGACGATCAGGAACGCCGAGCCCACCTTCCGGGCGATTCTGCCCGGGCCGGCCAGGTGCGACCTGCCGGCCTTGCTGCCCGAGGAGGAATCCCCCTGCGTGGGGTCGTGCGGTGGTTCCTGCGGGCTTGCCATGCGCCCTCCAGACAGAGACGCAGCCTGTCACGGCTGCCGCTGGTATCCATTCCTCCCGATCGCCGTGGAGTCGGCATCCCGGGGTGCGCCATCTGGAGCCAGGCACGCGGTGGCGCGGGCAGGACGCGGGGCGGCACGGGAGCCGTCGTCCACGCCGTGTCGATGCCGAGTGCGGACGGGTCGGGACCCGATCATGAGCGGATCGACCCGTTCGCTCCCGATTGGTGCGCCGCCCATGCCGGAAAGTGGATCACGCAGGAACTGCTGCAGTCCGTCCAGGGGCGAGGCGGGGCGGCGCGCGGATACCCCCCGGGCGGCCGCGTCCGGCGGCCGGCCGGCGGACCGCATGGTCCGCGTTCCCGGCGGTGAGTTCCTGATGGGGGCGGAGGACCACTGGGCCGTGCCCGGCGATGGAGAAGGGCCTGTCCATACGGTGCGGCTCGCGTCCTTCTGGATCGACCGCTGTGCCGTCTCCAACGCGGCATTCCGGGACTTCACCGAGGCGACCGGATTCATCACGGATGCCGAGCGTTACGGCTGGTCGTTCGTGTTCGCCGGGCTTCTGCCGCCCGACTTTCCCGACACCCGGGCGGTCGCCGAGGCTCCTTGGTGGAGGCAGGTGTACGGGGCGTGCTGGCGCCACCCCGAGGGGCCCGCATCCGATGTACGCGACCGCGCCGATCACCCGGTCGTCCACGTCTCGTGGAACGACGCCACGGCCTACGCCGCCTGGGCGGGAAAACGGCTGCCGACCGAGGCGGAGTGGGAGTACGCCGCCCGTGGCGGCCTCGAACAGCGCGTGTTCCCCTGGGGCGACGGGCTGGAGCCCGGCGGTGAGCACCGGATGAACGTGTGGCAGGGCAGCTTCCCCGACCACAACACCGGCGCGGACGGCTGGTACGGCACGGCGCCCGTCACCGCGTACCCCCCGAACGATTACGGCCTGCACAACATGTGCGGCAACGTCTGGGAGTGGTGCGCGGACTGGTACTCGCCCGCCTACTACGAAAGCAGCCCGAAGGACGGTCCCCTCGGCCCTTCGCTCGGCGTGCAGCGCGTGATCCGCGGCGGGTCCTACCTCTGCCACGCCTCCTACTGCCGCCGCTACCGCGTCGCCGCCCGCAGCTCCAGTACCCCCGACAGCAGCACCGGCAACCAGGGGTTCCGCTGCGCCCGCGACGACACGCCGGCGACGGCCCGGTGAGCGGCAGCGCGTGGACAGGGGCGGCCGTGGCCGCCGTCACCGCGGGGTACGCGCTCTTCTCCGGGCGGCTGTCCACGACTGCCGTGTCCGGGCCGATGGTGTTCACCGGCTTCGGGGTGGCCCTCGGTCCGATCGGGCTCGACCTCCTCAGTCTGCAGCACGACGCGGGCCCGGTGCTCACCCTGGTGGAAGCGGCTCTGACCCTGGTCCTGCTGACCGACGCCATGTCCGTACACCGTCGTGATCTGCGCGTCGGCGGATTCCTCCCCGGGCGACTGCTGGGAATCGGGCTGCCCCTGACCATCGGGGCCGGCTGGCTCCTCGCCTGGGCGCTGCTGCCGGGCCTGACCGTATGGGAACTGGCGCTGGTCGGGACGATCCTGGCCCCGACCGACGCGGCGCTGGGCAAGACCGCGGTCTCCAGCCCGCGTGTGCCCCCGCTCGTGCGCAGCGGCCTCAATGTCGAGAGCGGCCTCAACGACGGTATGGCGCTGCCCTTCTTCCTGCTGTTCCTCGCGGCGCTGCCTGGAACCACGGCCTCGGAGGAGGGAGTCGCCGGGGTCTTCTGGCGGGCGCTCGTGCTCAGCACCGCGCTGGGTCTCGCCGTGGGATGGGGCGGCGGATGGCTGCTGCGGCAAGCGCGCGCGAGGAGCTGGGCCGGTGACGACTGGCGGCAGGTGTTCGTCCTTGCCGTGGCGGCAGGCGCCTACACGCTGGCGGTCGTCGTCGACGGAAGCGGGTTCATCGCGGCCTGGGTGGCCGGCTTCGCCTTCGGGATCTCGCTGCGGCAGAGCGCGACAGCGGACACACCGGCCGCCGCCGAGGACACCGCCGACCTCGCCGAGCGTCTCGCCGAGCTGCTCGCGTCCTTGAGCTTCCTGGTCTTCGGCGCCGTCCTGCTCGGTCCGACGCTGGAGCACCTCGACTGGCGGATCATCACCTACGCCGTGCTGAGCCTCACCGTGGTCCGGATGCTGCCCGTCGCCCTCTCCCTGGCCGGAACCCGCCTGGCCCTTCCCACGGTCGGCTACGTCGGGTGGTTCGGGCCGCGCGGACTCGCCTCCGTCGTCTTCGGGCTTCTCGTGGTGGAGGAACACGTCCCGGGCGTGCAGCTCCTCGGCCGGGTCATCGCGGTCACGGTCGCGCTGAGCATCCTGCTGCACGGGATGTCCGCCGTCGTTCTCGCCAACCGGTACGGTGCCTGGCACAAGCATGCCGCCGCCGAGCGGCCACACCTGCGTGAGGGCGTGCCCGAACAGGAGGACGCCGGGTCCCCACCCACCGCGCGGTAGTGCAGGAGGACCCGACGGTGCCCGCACCAGCGTGGCGTCCGGGCCGACAGCTCACCGCTCGACCTGCCATGGAGGCTCTGCGGGAGTCCGCACGGCGAGCAGCGCGAGGTCGTCGGAGCCGGTGCTGGGACGGTTGTCGGCGAGTGCCCGGACGAGGGAGGCGAGCGGCTCGCCGAGGACCGTGGCGGCGGTCGCCGCGACCGCGTGCAGCCCTTCGTCGAGGTGCCGGCCCGGGTGTTCGACCAGGCCGTCGGTGAACAGGACGACGGTGGATCCCCGTGGCAGCGGGCAGGTGTGATCGGTGCGTGGGTGGTCAGGATCCACGCCCAGGGGCAGATCGGGGTCCGTGTCCAGGTATCGGGCACGTCCGTCGGGAGTGAGCAGGAGGGGCGGCAGGTGTCCAGCGCTGCTCCAGTGCAGCTGCCAGGTATGGGCGGAGGGTTCTATGCGGGCCACGCAGACCGTGGTGACAGGGTTCTCGGTGATCGCCTGCAGGGTGTGGTCGACCTGCGCCAGGACGGCACTCGGCGGGGTGCGCCGGTCGTAGAGCACGGCGCGCAGCATGTTGCGGGTCTGTGCCATGGCTGCCGCGGCCTGCAGGTCGTGGCCCACGACATCTCCGATGACCGCCGCGCAGACATTGTCGGGCAGCAGCATGGCGTCGTACCAGTCCCCGCCGAGGTAGGCGGGGGTGGAAGCCGGCTGGTACGCCGCTGCGGCGGTGAACGGGTGCAGGTCGGGAAGGCTCGGCAGGAGGAGGCGCTGGAAGCGTTCGGTGGCGCTGCGCAGTTGTTCGTAGAGGCGGGCGTTCTCGATGGCCACGCCGGCCGCTCCGGCCAGGGCGACGAGAACCGCCTCGTCGTGGGCGTCGAACGGCTGACCGTCGCGCCGGTCGGACAGGTACAGGTTGCCGTAGATCTGGCCGCGCACGCTGATGGCGACCCCGAGAAGACTGTGCATGGGCGGGTGGCCGGGCGGGAAACCGACCGATTTCGGATGGTGCGCGATCTCCTCCACCCGCAGCGGCTCGGGGTGGCGGATGAGGTGCCCCAGCAGCCCGCCCCCGCGCGGGAACTCCACGCCGGACAGATCGGCCCGCTCGTGCTCCGTGAGCCCGACGGGGATGAACTCCGACAGGCTGTCCCCCTGCTCGGCCAGTACGCCCAGTGCGCCGTACCGCGCGTTGACCAGCTCCATGGCGGTGCCCACGATCCGGCGCAGCACAGTAGGAAGGTCGAGGTCCCGGCTGACCGCCAGCACCGCTTCCAGCAGTCGCTGCATCCGCCGTTGCCCGCTGCCCAGCTCCGCGATCTGCTCGTCCATGAGCTCCATGTGGATGTTCTGGACCACTTGTGGTCCGGACAGGCCGTGGGGCTCCCTCCGCGGGCGGTGGTGCTCGTCCTCCGCTGCCACCTCTCCACCCCCTTCCACGTGGGCGTTTGACATCGGCACCTTTGGGGGCCCTTCACGCGGGATGTCGAGTGCTGAGCCTCGTAACGCCCCGGCGCTCAGGGCTCAGCACGTCGGCGCCTCACGGTCAGTCGATCGCGAACCAGCCGCGGACCTGGGCCTCGTGGTCGGTGTAGCGCTCGCCGGAGACGTCGACGACGACCTTGTCGATGGTGCCGCCGGTGAAGCGGAACGGTGCCCGATAGTCGGGGGTGACGGGCGAGGCGCCATCGCGGCCCACACAGATCCCGTCCCCGACGACGCAGAAGTACCCGGGCTGGGTGACGATGTCACCGCTGCCCACCTGCTGGTCGTCGACGTACAGGGTGAGGGTTCCGGCCGCACCCGGCATCGCCGGATCGGCGCTGCGTCCGCTCGCGGTGAACTCTGCGGTGAGCACGTGCCTGCCCGGCTTGATCTCACCGTCGGCTTCCACGAGTTGCAGGTGGGTGCCCACCCAGTTGAACGCGTAGCGCAGACGGCGGTTCTTGACGTAGAGGCTGTGACCGCCGGCGATGCCCCCGTGGGCATACAAGACGCCCTCGGCGTCGGACGACTCAATGTCGACACCCGCGGCGATGGTGTACGACCGGCCGCTGATCACGACGCCGGACTGCTCGGGCACCGAGGCGCAGTCGGGGTAGTAGACGTAGCGTTCGCGCGGTGGGGTGCCGTGCGGGCGCTCGGCGAGCGTCTGTTCCAGGGCGGTGCGGTCGTCAAGCGGCAGCCCGTTGTAGATGCCCGCGTAGTAGTACCAAAGGCTCTTGAGCGTCTCGAGCTGCTCCGGCTCCTGCGCCGCGACGTCCCTGGACTGCGCGCGGTCCTTGGTGAGGTTGTAGAGCTCCCACTGGTCGTGGGCGAAGCCGCCCCAGCCGCTCAGCGGCGGGTGCACGGTGCAGGCCAGCCACCCGTCGTGGTAGATCGAGCGCTGCCCCAGCATCGCGTAGAACTGGGTCTGCTTTCCCGGCACGGTGGGGTCGGTGAGCGAGGCCGCGAAGCTCTCGCCCTCGATCGGGTTCTGCGGGTACCCCTTGACCACGGAGGGCGGCTCGATGTCCAGCAGTTCGTAGAGCGTGGGGACGACATCGACGGCGTGGACGTACTGCTGGCGCACCTCGCCGCGCGCCTTGAGCTTGGCGGGCCAGGCGACCAGGCACATGTCGGCCACGCCACCCTCGTAGCCCGCCCAGCGCTTCCAGTACGGGAACGGGGTGTCGAACGCCCACGCCCATCCGGTGTTGTAGTGGTTGTAGGAGGCTGGGCTGCCGAGCTCGTCGATGTGTTCCAGGGACAACTCGGTCGGAGTGTTCAGGCCGTTGAAGAACCGCCACTCGTTGAACGTGCCGTCGGGCCCGCCCTCGCCGCTTCCGCCGTTGTCGGAGACGGCCACGATGATCGTGTTGTCGAGTTCGCCGGCCTCCTCGAGGAAGTCGATCACCCGGCCGAGCTGGTCGTCGCTGTACGAGACATAGCCGGCGAAGACCTCGGCCATCCGGATGAACAGCCGCTTCTCGTCGTCGCCGAGCGTGTCCCAGGGGCGGACGGTGTCCAGCCTCGGCCACGGCTGCCCGTCCGGGCCGGTCACCTGAGGCTCGCCATGAGGGTTGATCGCGGACAGTTCGGTGCCCTCGGGCAGCAGCCCGAGCTCCTTCTGACGCCGGAGGATCTCCGTCCGGATCGCCTCGTAGCCCTGGTCGAACACGCCCTTGTACGCGTCGGCCCACTCCTTGAAGACCTGATGCGGCGCATGGGCCGCATCCAGCGCCAGGTACATGAAGAACGGCTTGTCGGGCTCGACGACCTTGGCGTCCTTGATGAACGCGATGGCCTTGTCGGAGAGGTCCTTGGCGATGTGGTAGCCCTCGTCGGGAGTGGCCGGCGGTTCGACCGGGTGGTTGTCGTGAACCAGGTCCGGATACCAGCAGCTCGACTCGCCGCCGAGGAAGCCGTAGAACCGCTCGAAGCCGCGCCCCAGCGGCCAGCGCCCCTTGTAGGCCGCCATGCTGGTCTCTTCACCAGGGGTGAGGTGCCACTTGCCGACGCAATACGTGTTGTAGCCGCGCTCGGCCAGGACCTCGGAGATGAAACCGTTCTCGAACGGGATGCGGGTGGAGATCCCCGGGAAGCCGGCACTGAACTCGGCGATCGTGGCCATGCCGTTCGACGTTGCGTTGCGGCCGGTCAGCAGCGAGGCCCTGGTCGGGGAGCAGAGTGCGGTGGTGTGGAAGTTCGAGTACCGCACGCCCATGTCCGCGATCCGCGACATCGTCGGAGTTCTCACCGGGCCACCGAAGCAGTCCATCGTCCCGTAGCCGACGTCGTCCCAGGCGATCACCAGCACGTTCGGGGCGCCCTTGGGTGCCTTCGGCGCCAGGAACGGCTCCCAGTCCGGCTCCGAGTCGTGGATGTCGAGGGCGATCTTCCCCCTGAAGTCCTTCGCCATGCCCTTCTCCTCTGCCGATCGGTTCCGAGCGAACCGTCGTCCGTGTTTCGTGCGCGTCAGTCCTGCCGGATCATCAACTCCCTTACGTCGTGCCGCTGCAGCGGCACGACGAGCGCATCAGCCAGGCCCAGAACTCGGCTCGCGCGAGATCCTCACTTTCCCCTTCACGGGGTCGGGCTCCTCGAAGGAGGCGATCTCTCGGTCAGCGCTGCGCCGCCGGTCTCGCGTAGCGAGCCGGCGGCGGCGAATCAGTCCTGCCCGGCTGTTCTGGTCGTTCCGGCGCAGAGAGCCCAGATCACGAAGACGTCGATGGCGATCAGGACGATGGCCCAGAACGGGTAGTAGGGCAGCCACAGGAAGTTGGCGAGCATACCGAGCCCGGCGAGGGCGATGCCGATGATGCGTGCCCACAAGGCGCCGGTGAAGAGGGCAAGACCCGCCAGGACGATGAGGATGCCCAGGATGAGGTGGATCCAGCCCCAGCCGGTGGTGTTCATCTTGAAGGCGTAGTCGCGGGTGACGACGATCAGGTCGTCCTTGGCGATGGCGGCGATCCCCTCGAAAATCGCCATGGTGCCGCCGAAGATCATCAGCACTGCGGCGAAGACCGTCCAGCCGGTTGCGAACCGCCTTGGGGAAGTCTGACCGCGCGCTCCGCTGACGTTGCTGGCCATATCCGGCTCCTTCGAGAAGACCTCGTCGCCGAATCGGGCGACCTGGTCGGAGACTCCATATCCAGGCTGCCACGAGGAAGGCCAGGCAGCACCTCCGGACTGCCCGATACCGCTCCCTCGGGCCCGCCGGCGGTGTCTGCGTCGGAGGGTTGCGTGCGGGCGCCGCCCGGCCGCAGGCGATGGTGGGTTCCGTCAGGCCGTCAGACCGGCATGCGAAACCACCAGATGGCCAGACTCCGTCGCTGTGCGAGCGGCAAGGCGGAGCTCCGCTCGCGTGATCTCTGCGGCCGGGGTTCAACACCCGCGACGACGCTGCCATTGCATTCTGCCGAGCGGTGACCAGTGCTCAGTGGGCTGTCGGCGTACACCCACGCGTACGCCGACAGCCGCCGACACGGGCACACGTCCCACTACATCCGAGGCGCCGCCCTGGACGCGCGGCCCGAGCTGCCGCGCCAAGCCCCCACGGGGGCGGCCTCGCTGCGAACCTTCTCATCCGGTGCGGATCAGCTTGACTCCTACGCAGGTCAGGGGCTTGTCAGCCTCTGAGGATGCGGTCCTTCTGGACGGCGAACTCTTCGTCCGACAGCACACCCTGCTCGTGGAGCTTCCCCAGTCGTTCGAGGTTGCTGAGCGCTTCGTCCGTCAGCCCTGAAGAGGGCGACGGGCCCGGCGGCACCTCCGCAGCGGCAGCCGCGTCAGGTGCGGTTTCCTGTACAGCCGCTCGCTCGGCCTGGTGCCGGGCGACCCGGCCGGAGACCGCGGTCGCCGTGCCTGCCACCACTGCAGTCCGGGCGGCTACGCCGACAACACCAGGGCGCCCTGCACGCATCGGGCGACGACGCAGCATGGTCCTCACGTTCCCTTTCCGATCCTCTATGCCCCGTCAGGCCGCGTCTTGGTAGGCCCGTTCCACTGCTTCGGCGGGGATGCGCTCGTGTGCGAGCAGTTCTCCTCCGGCGCGACGGATCGCCCCGGTGATCCCGGCGGCCCAGGTGTCCTCCCACAGGAGGATGGCCGCCGAGGAGTCCGGCACGAGTTCCTCGGCGATCAGGTCGAGGTCCTCCTGGCTGAACAGTCCGCCGACCTCGCCCTCGATGTCGTCGAACACCGACGCCTCCGTGGGGTCGAGGGCGTCGAGCTCGACATAGGAGACGGTGCCGTCGGCGTCCTTCTTGATGAAGGTCAGATCGAGGATCCGCACCGTGCCGCTCGCCACGAGTCCCTTGAGCTCCGGTGCGATCTCGCCTCGGAACCGGTTGCCGGGAAAGGCGACGACGACGTACTCGACAGGTCCCACGTCCATGGCTGTGCCCCTTCTTCGCCCACCGTCAGCCGGCGAGCACCTTCTCCTTGGCGCGCTCGTACTCCGCGGCCGTGATGTCGCCGTGGTTCTTGAGGTCGGCGAGCTTCGCCAGCTGGTCTGCGTGTCCGGTGCCGCCCGGTGTCTCGGTCGCGGTGGCGGCGGCCCTTATGTACTCCTGGAACTCCCGCTCGTTCGTGCGTGCCCGTTGCACCTCGCGCTGCCCCATGCCCTTCCCGCGGGCGATGAGGTAGACGAAGCAGCCGAGGAACGGCAGGAGGACGACGAAGGCGGTCCATCCGGCCTTGCCCCAGCCGTTCATGGCGTCGTCGCGGAAGATGTCGCCGATGATGCGGAAGAGCAGCATGAACCACAGGACCCAGAGGAAGACCCACATGATCGTCCAAAAGGTGTTCAGGAGGGGATAGTCCACGGTTCTCTCCTCTCGCGCTGCCACAGGTCACTGACGGCCCATGGCGATGCGGTGCGGTCCTCCGGCCGGATGCAGTGGTCGGCGTCGTGGGAGCCGGTGGCGAGCTCGACCCAGTGGATGTCCCGTCGGCAGGAGGAAGGGTGCGGCAGTACGGACCAGGAGTGTCGCCACGGTCCGGAGACCCCCTCCGACACAGCCGGGCGTCCCCGCCCTTCCGTGCCCGGCACCGGGCCCCCCCCAGGCCGTGTGCCTCAGAGAATGCGGGACCCACCCGGAGACACTTTCCGCCGCCTGCTCGGGCACTCGTGGGACGCATGCGCAACACCGCCAAGGGAACTGGGCCGGCGCTCCTGGCGGATCGTGCCTGGACCGCCTCCCCGGTGACACCGGGCGCGAGTCCACCACCTCCACGATCGCACGCCCGGCTGTCGACCGCATGCTGCCTCGCGGACGCCTGCTCGCCGCCCTCACGGTGCGCGCGACCGCCACGTCGGCCTCCGGGAGCCCGGCCGGGAGCCGGCCTCCCCGGCTCTGGTTTCGGCGGGCGTGGACCTGACCGGCCCCGCATGTCGACTTCCTCGGGGGTCTGATCCGCAGCAGGTCGGCGGCCGTGCCACAACGTGCCAGTAGGGGCGGTAAACAGCGGTCGACAAGGGGGCCGCCGAAGCAAGCAGGACGAGGCCATTAGGGGCGCGTTCTTGCAGGTCAGACGCCATGCACGGGCCCAAGTACCGGGTGATTCCCAAGCTTATAGCGCGGGTTCGATTCCCGTCATCCGCTCTTCTACGAAGCCCCAGGTCAGCGACCTGGGGCTTCGTAGTTGTCCAGACCTCCTAGGGGCTGTCGTGTCCTCCGCGTGCCCCGTCTCGCAGGCACGCCCTGCCGGGAGGGCTCACTTGGACCTCCCGGCAGCCTCGTACCGCCCAGCGAGCGGTGGCGGGCAGGGCGAGTGCCGCAACGGCGAAGAGGGCAGCCAAGGCGCCCCAGCCCGTGGTGCCGTGGGGGAGGACGAACGCGGTCAGCAGGCCGGGACCCAGCGCCTGGCTGACGGAGATCCCGGTCTGGTAGATGCCCTGGTAGGTGCCTTGAGCGTGCTCGGGGGCCAGGTCGTAGGAGAGGGCCCAGCTGCCCGCTTGCGAGGTGACCTCGCCGAGGGTCAGCAGGACGACGGCGGCCACGAGAACCACCGTGGCCGTGAACGGTGACTGGTCGGCGGCGCACGCGATGGCGATACAGGCGGCAGCGACAAGGAGACCGCCACGGCGGAAGGCGCGCGCCGCCTGAGCCGGGCCGGTGACGCCGCGGGCGGCCCGGACCTGAAGAGCGACGACAAGGGCTGTGTTGGCGACGAGGAGCCAGCCGACCATGGTCTGCGGCGCGCTGGTGTAGGTGAGAAGCCACAGCGGCAGCCCCACTTCGAGAACGACGTAGAGGGTGTTCACGACCGCGTTGAGCGCGGTGACGGCGAGATAGGGCACATCGCGAAGCGGGTGGGGCACGTGTCGCCCGGTCCCAGGTACGGGGGTGCCCCGCCGGGACGCTGCCACCCTGACTGTCCGGGGCGTCTGCGCGGGTGCCGGACGGGTCGGCGCGGGAATCGCGCGCAGCGGAATCAGCGCGAGGAGGAACGCGGCGGCACTCAGGCAGATCGCCCCCCGGTATGCCGCATCGGTGTCGAAGGCGAGGACGACCGATCCGAGAGCGGCGCCGGCTCCGATGCCCACGTTGTTGACCGCCCGCAGCAGCGCCAGGGCACGGGTGCGCAGGTCGGGAGGGAGGACGTGCGCGTACAGGGCGCCGCGCGCGGCGGCGTTGGCGCGGCTGCCGGCCGTGGCCAGGCAGGCCAGGGCGAGGAAGAGCGGGAAGGACCCGGCGACGGCGTACAGGGCGATCGCGGCTGCTTGCAGGAGGTGCAGACAGGTCAGGACCCTTTTCGCGTTCCAGCGGTCGCACGCGCGGCCGGCGGGGAGGGCGGCCAGGATCCCGCACAGTCCCGCCACCGTCAGCGCCAGCCCGACCTGCGCGACGGGGTACCCCAGCCCCCGGGTGAACCACAGGGTGCTGACTGTCAGGAAGAGCCCGTTGCCGACGGCGTTGACCGACAGCAACGCGGCGAGCCCTCGCACGGTCGGGTCGCCGCTCAGCCGGGGAGTCGGGGCGGGAGGGGCCGGCATCGGCGCCGGGGTGGTCCTGGTGTTCATGACCGCCAGCACACCTTCGGCCTGGCACATGCGGAATGGATTTACCCTGGTACTTAATGATTCGTTTCCGTCTGGGCCTGTCTGACCTGGCGGCGACCTCGTTCGGCTACTCGCCGTTGCAGGAGACCGTTCTCAGCCTGCGGATGTGGAGTGACCACGCGCGGCGCTTCCCCGCTCTGCGCGAGACCTTCGCCGGCCTTCGCCCGGCCTTCGAACGCCTCGACCACGTCCTGCTGACCTCGCTGGTGGCCCGCCGCCGGTACTGGGTCCCCGATTTCCTCACTCCCCGGCCGCACGCCTCCGCCCCCGACGTCCGCCGTGAGTTCGACGCGCTGCGCGCCACCGACCCGGCCGCGGTGCGGACCGGCCTGGAGCAGACGTTCCTGCCTCTGGGCGAGCCGGTCCCGGCCAGGCTGGCCGACGCCTGGGGGGACCCGGCCCGCCTGCTCACCGACATCGCCGACGCCCTGGAGGAGTACTGGACGGAGTGCCTGCGACCCGTCTGGTGGCCCAGGGCCAAGGCGGTGCTGGAGGCCGACATCGCGTACCGCGCCCGCATCCTGGTCGAAGGCGGCGCGGACGCCCTGTTCACCGGGATCAGCTCACGGCTGTCCTGGGCGGAGGACATGCTCACCGTCGAACGCAACGGCCCGTGGCCCTCTCCACCGACCGAGATCCCGATCGACGGACGCCGCCTGCTGCTGACCCCCAGCTGCTTCGCGGACGGCGTCTCCACCATGCTCAGCTCCCAGGCGCTGCCTCACATCGTCTACGGCGCACGCGGCCTGGGCACCCTTGCCGAACGCCCCGAGCCGCCGGCCTCCCGGGCCCTGGAACGGCTCCTGGGCGCCCCACGCGCGCGCCTGCTGACCCTCCTGGCCGAGCCTGCCTCCACCACGGAGCTCGCCCACCGCCTCGGCGTCACCCCCGCCGCCGTCAGCCAGCACCTGTCCGTCCTCCGAGCAGCTCACCTTCTGGAGCGGACCCGCGACGGGCGCCACGTCCGCTACCGGCACAGCGCGCTCGGCGCGGCCCTGTGCGAACCCCACCCCGGCCACAGCTCCGACGACTGACCACTGGGCCTTGGACCCCGATCCCCTCCTACGGCCATCTCCCTCGCCGCCACACCGCAAGCCGTGCCACAACGTGCCAGTAGCGGCGGTGAACAGCGGTCACCAAAGGGGCCGCAACGTCACTCGGAGCAGGAGCACATCAGCCTGTTTTCGCAGGTCAGCCACCATGCTGACGCCCCAGTACCGGGTGATTCCCAAGCTTATAGCGCGAGTTCGATTCCCGTCATCCGCTCCACAGTAAAGCCCCAGGTCAGCGACCTGGGGCTTCCGTATTGTCCGGCGTTGCCGGAACTGCAGCCTCGGCCACCCCGGCAACGAGCGCGGGTCCATCCTGCCGGTCGACGGCATGGTGTCCCTTCGGGCGCTCCAGGGAGCATGGGGGAGCCGTGCAGGGGACCGATGCGGAGGCGAGACGCCGATGGGCCACGAACGCAGGACAACCCTCTGGATCGTCCCAGGCCGTACTCGCGCCACACCGACCGCGGGAGGGATCGTGCGATACAGCAGGAGGCAGAGGGAAGGGCGGGATCCGGAACTCGCCGCCGAGGTGACGGCCTTCGGTGAACTGCTGACCGTGCACCTCTTCCAGCCGGGGACTCCTGGAACGCCGCCGGAGGCGGTGGCGGACTGGGCGCGTGCCCTTGACGCGTACGAGGCGGCCGGCCGGGCCCTGCGTCACGACTGCCGCGAGGACGTCCTTCGGCACCTGGACGACGGCCGGCACGCCATGGCGTGTCTGGAGTCCCGCCTGACGGGTGGGCCGTTGCCCGTGCGGTTCCCGCTCTGCTTCTTCGACCCTCGGCACGGGCCGTCGACCGCCGAAGTGCCGTGGACGCCCCCGGGCGGTATGCGGCGCCAGGTCCCGGTGTGCGCGGCGGACGAGGTGCGCCTGCGCGAAGGCTCGCTCCCGATTGCCAGCGGCCACCCCGCACGGCGCGCGGCCGCCCCGGTGCCGTCGCTGCGCGACCGAATCGACTGGGACAAGCTGGCTGTGCCGGGAGTGGCCGCCGCGTTCCTCGGGTACGCAGTCGCCCTGTTCGCCGTCGGCGACGCGGCGGGAGGCATGGTCTACCTCGTCGCGGGCTACGTCCCGGCGGGCTTCGCGTTGTTGTCGGGCGTTCCCCTCTTCTCGTCGGCGTCCACGCTGTGGGCGCTGATCCGCCGGGGCCACCTGACCCACGCGGACTTCGACCGCTCGGAGGAGACCTCTTCGGGCCACCTGCACGTCCACGCCGTCACCGACGTCTCCGGGCGGCGGTACGAGCACGTACGGAGGGTGAGCGGTCCCGCCGTGAGGCCCCTGCCGTACCGGCGCGTCTGGTACGTGCGGGGGCGCGAGGGCGAGGGTGAAGTCCTCGACGGCTGGGCCGTCCTGAGGCTGCCCGTCGTCGTTCTGGTCTCGCTGCCGATCTTCGCCGCGAGCGCGGCCGCCACCCTTTACCTGATCCCGGGGCGGCTCACCCTCGATACCCTGCGCAGGAGCCGAGTCAGGCCATGCGCAGTGTGGACGCCTGGGTCCTTGAAGCGGAATCCCCCTCGGGTTACACCGACCACTGGCGGCACCGGTGCCCACAGACGCACCAACAGAGGACACACCATGAAGTGGCAATGGATCGGCCTGATCGCCTTCTCGCTCACTCTGCTGCCCGTCGCGGTAGCGATGATCACCGATCGGGTACCGCGCCGCCTGCGGGGAAAGCTGACACCCGTGCGGCCGCGCGGCTGGGGCTTCCTGCTGATCTACGCCACCGCACCCGTCAACGCCGTACCGCGCCTCGCCGGGGCCTCCCCCGACACCACCCTGGCCTGCACCGCCGCCGGCGGCGGCCTCGGGGTGGTCGGGTGCCTGGTGCTCGGTGTCGCCACGCGCCGACGCCTGCACCGGCCCCCGGCCGCATCCTCGGAAACGGCCTGGCGTTGAAGCCGGCCCCGACCTTCCGGCCGGGCCTGTGGCGCGAGGCCGCATCACTGATCGCGTGGTGGGGAATGATCACCCTCGCCCTGTGGGTCGTGGGCCGGATGCTCGGCACGCAGGCACCGCTCGGGCCGTATGCGGCATCCGCCGCCCTGATGATCGTCGTCGGAGAGTCCGGTGACCGGGTGCGCCGGCGCTGGAAGTCGCGGCGACAGCGCGCCGCACCAAGTCCGCGCCCCTGATGTCTTCGGCACGGCCGTGCCACAACGTGCCAGTAGGGGCGGTAAACAGCGGTCGACAAGGGTTCTGCAGAACCAGCCAGAACGGGGCAGCCGACAGACGTTCTCGCAGGTCAGAGGCTACGCCAAGGTCACGGCGCCGGATGCTTCCCAAGCTTATAGCGCGGGTTCGATTCCCGTCATCCGCTTCATAGCTAAGCCCCAGGTCAGAGACCTGGGGCTTAGCCTCGCGCTTTCATGAAGCGGGCTGTCCGACGGGTGGTCAGGTAAGCAGAAAGTGCCTCTGACCAGCAAGAATGAGGATTGTCGAGGTCCT